>JBGTEC010000066.1:0-2481 GCA_041747995.1 Wenzhouxiangella sp. | reverse complement strand
ACGGCAAGCCCTACCCTTGGCAGGAGCGTCGCGGGCTGGCGGTCTACCGCTACAGCCTCGAGCATTCGGCGCTGTTGCGCCCGCTGGGCAACGTGGTCTATTTCATGCCGCCGTATGTCATCAACGACGATGAAATCGACCGCCTGGCCCGGGTGGCCATCGACGGCATTCACAAGGTAACAAGAGACTGATGCGCAAGATTCGTGTCCATACTGGCCAGCCGATGGCCGTAGGCGAAACGGTCACACTGGAGCCGGGCCCGGCACGCCACCTGGTCAAGGTCCTGCGTCAGCGCGTCGGCAACCGGCTGGCCCTGTTCAATGGCGACGGGTCGGAATACTTCGCCGAGATCAAGACCGCCTCGGGCCAGGACAAGTGCAGCGTCATTGTCCTCGAACAATCTCAACCGGCGACCGAATCACCGCTGGCCGTGATCCTGGTTCAGGCCATCGGGCGCGGTGACCGGATGGACTGGTGCATCCAGAAAGCCGTCGAGTTGGGCGTGCACAGCATTCAGCCGGTCTTCACCGAGCGCACCGAGGTCCGCCTGGCAGGGTCACGCGCCGACAAGCGTCTGGGCCATTGGCAGCAGGTGGTTATCTCGGCCTGCGAACAAAGCGAAAGAGTGTTGGTCCCCGAAGTCCGTCCACCGGTCGCCCTGCATGAAATCGAGCCAGGCGCCGGGCTGAATCTATACCTGGATCCCGAAGCGACGACAACCCCGGCCACCCTCGAAGCGCCGGCCTCCGGCCAGACCATGATCGTGATCGGTCCCGAAGGCGGCCTGAACGAGCGCGAAACTGGCTGGCTGGACCGCGCCGGCTTTACCGGCCTGCGTCTTGGCCCACGCGTGCTGCGCACCGAAACCGCCGGCCCGGCCACGATCGCCATGCTGCAGACCCGGTTCGGAGACTGGTAGTGAGTTTTTCCAGTCGCCGTCAGTTGGCAAAGGCGCGGCGCTGGTTGCTGGACCACGACAACCGGGCCACCTTCACCATCCTCTACATCACCCTGGCGCTGGTGCTGTCGATGGCCATTTCCATGTTCTGGCTGGTCGCCGTCGTTGCCACGCACGGCATCATCGAGTTCTGGTCCATGGGCAAGGAAGGCATCCACGATCACCGCCTGGGCCGGACCCTGTGGCATATCAAGCTCGACATCATGCTGGTGCTCGCCGCCCTCTGGCTGGGCTTGTATATCGACCTGCTGTTCGGACTGGCCGGCCTGAGTGCGGCCGCGCGTACCGGCGCCCAGGTCTCGACCCGCCTGATCGCCTGGCAGCGCGCGATCCGCGGCGTGTTGCTGAGCGTTGACGAAGCGGCCCTGGCAGCCAAGGCCGCGCTAGGGCGTGGCCACGGTGAACCTGGCGGCCCGCGTTGGGAACCGAAGCCCCTGCCGTGGCGCCAATCCTGGGGTTGGGGGGATCACCTGACGATCGGGTTTGCCGTCCTGTTCGCCGCCCTGATCCTGCTGAGTCCGCTGTTCACCGACCATAGCCTGGTCGAAGCCCTGCTGCTGCTGGCCGAAGACCTCCACCCCTGGCCCCGATAATGAGTCAAGGCTCAAGGCTCAAGGTTCAACGCCCGGGGAGAATTTTGAGTTAACCTGCCTCTACGTTTTTATCCCCTCCTCAACACGGAGTATCCCATGTTCAAAGCGACCAGCCTGCTTGCAGGACTTTTCCTGCTGATACCCATTGTCCTGGCGGCCGAGCTTCAGCCCATCGAAATCAATCGGGCTGAACTGGTCGAACAGGCCGTCAAGGGCGAGATTTCACCGCCAGCCATGCGCGAGAGCGTTTACCGCGTCCACGCCGACGGCGAGGTGATCATGCTGCCGGGCACCGGATCGATCACCTACAACTTCCGCACCGGCGATACGGCGGTGCGGATGGCCGGCAACCATGTCGAGCCGGCGGTCAGCCTCTACAACATGGGTTCCGAGGGCGGGCGTGGCGGTAATGACAGTCGGGCGCTCAATGCCCTGTCGATGATCGGCAACCGGGTCCGCATCCTCTCCGGTTCGGCCGCAGGCGCCCAAGGTTGGGTCATTGCCAAGCACGGCGGCGTTGAGCACGTCATGGTGGACTTTGCACCCGCGGTCTACGACGACCTGGCGATTGGCGATGAAATGCAGATCCGCGCCCTGGGTGGCGGCATGCGATTGACCAATGTCGAGGGCGTCCGGGCTTTCAATGTCAGCCCGGACCTGATCGATGCCTTCAACAGCCATGGGGCCGGCATCACAGCCGACGGCAAGCTGCGCATCGGTGTCACCCATCATGTGCCAGCCAAAATCATGGGCTCTGGGCTCGGGCGGGATCATGTCTTTACCGGCGATTACGATATCCAGATGTTCGATGAGGAGATCAACCAGCGCTACAATCTGGATACCCTGCGTTTCGGCGATGTCGTCGCCATCATTGATGCCGATCATTCCTATGGCCGCATTTATCGGTCTGGCGCCGTCTCGATCGGCGTG
>JBGTEC010000065.1:0-9248 GCA_041747995.1 Wenzhouxiangella sp. | reverse complement strand
CTGGGCGCTGAACTCAAAATTGCCGTTCTGGAACCTGTTCAGTGCATGGGCATCTTCAAATACCAGGATCTGGGTGTAGCTCTGGGCACCAAGCTGCGCGCCGACGGTTCCCTGGCTCAAATCGGTATAACCGATCGCTGTGCCATTCCTGTAGACGATGCCACGACCATAGGCGCCGCCAATACCGATGCCGCCTTTGCCAACGGTAGGGAATACCGCGAAGCCGGGTGCATTGCGGATGATTGAATCAAAACTTGTGTTGTCAGATCGGGCCTTGATCAGCGCTGAATCTGCATCCTGCATCAGTTCATTTCTGTCATCTGCAGTACGGGGTGCCGTAGTGCAGGCAGTCAGAAACGCAATGCCCAGGACCGAAATCAACAGGCCATAGGCATACGTTGTGATGGGAGTTCTCTTGCCGGGAGTAAACATGCTTGATACCTCTAATGGTGCTCGAAGCGAGCACACGAATCACGATAATAGGCAAACCATCGTTGCGTGACTGTGCGCTGGCGCACCAACCGTTCCGAGTTATCGTCTATGCCTACCTTGGTGTTTACCTGATCACTCGGACTCGATAAGGAAACAACATGGCATAAACGTCCAGTCTTTCGCGAGCAATCAGTGCCATTTCCTGCTCGAGCTCTTCCCGTCCGCTGTGTAGCGCATGAAAAAAAAATTCGGCTGCCATTCGATCCATGGCTTCCTCCGAACTTGCCAGATTGATTCTGAACCTTGCTACATTTGTGATCGGATTGATCGTGACGACCAACATCTCTGGTGATGCATCGCCAGTGAGTTCGTCCGCCACGTGGCCCACCTGCATCAAGTGCCAACCGAAGACCAGCACCACCAACAGGCAAAGACCCAACAGCAACTTCCGCATAATTTATTCTCTGCTTACCGAGCCAGAATGTTAGCACGAACGGGGAGTATTCAAGCCAGGAATCCTCTGAATAACTATGCACGGGCGCAACGGGGTTTTCCTGCGCTCTCGAGCGACTGCCTTTGAAACCGCCTGAACGCTTGCAGTAAACGAGCCCGACTGGCGGGCTCGTTTATTTGGGATTGAAATGGAATCAACAGTTGGGAAGATGGGGGTGGATGATGCAGATCAGTGGCCTCGGCCCTCGCGGAGGTGCAGGGGTGTCATCATCAAGTTCGAGATGGATTAGCACTTCGTCCTCATTCGCATTGACATGCAAGTGCCAGCTCGGGGCTGCACCCACCAGCACCCGGCGCATGGCCATCGCCGCTGCTCCGAAGAAATAGGCTCGTCGCGCTCAAATAGCTCAGCAGCCTCATCCACACGCCCCATGGCCAGCAGGACACTTCCGCGCGACCGCGCCACTCGCGCCAATGGAATCGGCGGCACGCGTTCCTCGGCCTCGATCAGCTGCTGGGAAGCCCGGCAGTGTTCTTCGGCCAGGTCGTAGCGGCCTAGATTGAAGTAAGCCCTGCAGACTCGATCGTGGTTTCGGGGCTGGTACAAGAAAGAGTAGGCGGGGTGGTGAAGCTGATGCTGCTCCATGGTGTCCAGCCGCAATCTCAGCGCATCGTGATACAGACCGAGCTCGGCGCTGGCCGTGGCGACCGTGGCGACGGCAGTGGCCCGCGCCATCGGCCTGTCTCCAGGCATGGCATCGACAACGGCAAGCGCGCGCTGCGCATATTCCAACGCGGCAACGAATTTGCCCTGCGAAATTGCGCTATACACCAGCGAGTGCAAGGCCGAGGACAGGGCAGCGGTCGGCTCGGAATAGACCGCCTGCAACTCCCGGTCGGCATCCTGAAGCGCCCGGTGGGCTTCGCGCAGCAGACCCATCTCCTGAAGAACCATGCCCAGCGTCGGGCGAAGCTCCGCCCTGGATTCCGGCGCATTGGCCAAATCGGTGTCCAGGCGTGCCTCCGTTGCGATGACGAAATCGGCCAGGCTGTACTTGGCGCCTTTGGGCAGAATATTGATATTGATTGTTCTGAATGCCGACACCAGAAAGTTCTTGGTCGTCTCAGCTCGCAAGGCCTGCTGTTCGGCCCGAGCGGCCTCCTCCTTGGCCAGCCTGGCCTGTGTGCGTGCCTGATCGGCCTGCCAGAGCGCTGAGACCAGCGCCGCGAGTAGTGTCAGCATGACCGCCATGGTCACGGCCAGTCCAGCGCGATGGCGAGCCGCAAACCGTCGTCCTCGATAAAACATCGACTCCGAACGCGCCTTGATTGGCAGCCCTTCAAGAAAGCGCCTGATGTCGGCAGCCAGCGCCTCCGCCGACCCATAACGCCGCTCCGGCTCCTTGGCCATGGCCTTGAGTACGATTGTGTCGAGGTCGCCGCGCAGGATACGGCGAAGTTGGCCAGGGCTGACGCCCCATGCCTTTTCTGCCAGCGCGGCATCCGTGCCTGCGGCCACGGTCGAGGGCATCGTGGGCATGGTCTCGCAGATCGCCTCAATCATTGAGCCACGGCTGCTGGCATGTTGAAGGAATGGCTTCTGACCGGCCAGCATTTCATAGAGGTCCCGAATTGCCACTGCCTTTTTCAGCGTATGCTCCCTGAATTCGCTACAATGGGGCGATGGAAAATGTGCGCGCCAAGTCCCGACGGGAAGCCGGGCATGATCCCTCGCTGATACGCTGGTTTGCCAGTCTGTCGCCCGATCAGCGGCTGGCAGAGCTGGAATCACGCGTTGCCTTCCTCCACTCCCTGAGGGCAGGCCATGACACCGAGCTTTCGCGAGATTCTGGAAGTTCTCAATCAACACCATGTTGAGTACATCGTCGTTGGCGGGGTGGCCGCAGTCATTCACGGGGCGCCTACAACAACGTTCGACCTCGACACCCTGGTTCGACTGAATCAGAGCAATGCGGAACGGCTAGCCAAGGCCCTGTCTCAGCTTGAAGCCCGGTATCGCGAACATCGCACGCTGATTAACCCTACAATTGAGGACATTCTTGCTGGCGGCCACCTTCTATTGATGACTCGGGCCGGGCCGCTGGATGTTCTGGGGTTTATTGGCGAGAACCAGCGTTACGAAGATCTGCTTGGTACTTCATCCGAGATTGGAATGAACGTGGGTTCGTTGAGGGTGCTTGACCTGGAAGCCCTGATTGCCGAAAAGAAGCGCATGGGACGCACCAAGGACAATGCGGCCGTCGAATTGCTTGAAGAAGTGCTGCGTCAGCGCTCACGGCAGGACTGAAGCGACGGGACCGGAGCCGGCCCGGCCAGCTCAGACAATCAACTTACACCCGGGCAGGACTTATCTGAGATATCTCTTAGGCTGTTTCGAGCAAGAATTTCGAGCATCGCCGGCAATGGATCGAGGATCGGATTCTGGAACTGGCAGGGTGCTTCTCGGTCTCGGTGTATACCTATGCAGTAGCGCAGATGGGAGCGCAGTAGCTGCAGAGAGGGCACTTCAGATCCTGTGCGAACGACCTACCTGATTGAGCTGGGAAGCGACTAAGTAAGTTCGGCTTGAATGATTGGTTAGCTGCCAGTCGCGCCATCCTCAAACTTGATTTTGGCTCCATTGATGAGGGGGAAGTATTGCTCATTGGCAAAAAGTTTGACGTCCGCCCAAAAGGTAATCTGGCGCGCATTGCGCGGTATCTTAGCGAGCGACGCATTGACGCCAAATTTGAACTCGTTGATATGATCCGATAGTAAGAATTCCTGTATATCTCGCAGCTTATTTACGCCCTCAGGGGTCAAGGCAAGGACGTAGGTGAAGACAGGAACGTTTGCCGTGAAGAAGCCTGTTGAGCGACTTTCCGGCGTCACCTGAAGGAGTGACAACCCCAACTCTCCCTCCTGTTTGACGCCGGTGGGTGAATGAAGCGAGAGATTGAGGCTGCTTGTGGCCACGTTTAGTTCATAGCCAGCAGGAATGGAGACCCGTACGCGAACTTCGCTCGCATCAACTTGGGCAAGTGTGCGTGGCTCGAGGGAAGCCAATCGAATGGCTGTGGACAGCGGGATGGAGGCGCAGCCAGCCTGCAACAGCGAGGCAGCAAGAAAGAGAACAACTAGGACGCGCATGAGATCTCCTGGCAGCTAAAGTTTGGGTTAACCGGCGCCGGTGCTGGCTTCCTTCAATTGATGGCTGTCCCGTTTGCCGAAATCATGCTTTCAATCCACTCTTTGTAATGACTCAGGCGGACATTGCAACTGATTTGACCATACCGCCCAGGCGTCCTGATAGCACTTTGAATGTCTATCCATGAAGTCAGTCCGGCCAGTGACCAGTCCTTCTCAGTCTGAACAAGGATTGGCCCGCCGCTGTCACCACTTCCTGACCCACCCTCAAGGGGCAGGGCATCCGTTACCTGCTTGATTTCTGGTTGCCACGTGATCGCATGAGCAGCGGTAATAACCCACTGCGGAGCAATCAGTACGCCATGCCCCTCGCCAGGCATGTCAACCAGGGCAGGGAATTCGGACGGCAAAATTCGATAATTTGAGTCGTCAACGTCATCTCGGATTACGATCGCGCCAGCACTGCAGGACATGACAAGCATTATTAGCAAGAGCAATCGATTTATTCCAAATCTCATTCGGGGCGTCTCAAGAGGGCTGGCAGCTATTATGCGGCATTTATCCATTGGAGTTCGTGCCGGGAGCGGTTTGATGCTCCCCTTCTCGCTACGGTCTTCGAAGCCCGCCTGCTTTAGCGAATTAGGGAGCCTATTCGAATCTGCTCTTGCAGATGCCGTCTGGACCGGCCGGCACGATCAAGGTTCCACTCCCACCGTCGGAACTGCTGGCTGCAGAGCCGGGTGGTAGCGACACCTTGGCACGTAGCTCCACAAATGGCAGTTCGAGGTCGATTTCGCCGCTTAGCTGGATGACTGCTGACTCGTTTACCGGGACAGGCAATACGGGACAGCCATTAATTGAGAGGCCGATGTGTCCGGTGCGCTTTTCTTTGCGGTGACGACCACTTCACCGGCAGGAACTTCGAGCATCGCCGACAGTGGATCGAGGATCGCATTCTGGAGTTGGCAGGGTGCTTCTCGGTTTCAGAAGCCAGCGCAATCGCCAGATCCTGAGTGTCCTGTACTACTTTCATCAACAACTCACCTGCTTGCCAGGAACTACCAGGCTAGTGCAAAATGTGACCCATGTCGTTCTAGAGAATTGAAATATTTATGAGAACCATATTGCATCACTCAGTCCGAATAGGACTTTGCCTGCTGCTCAGCTTGCTGCTGATTGGCTGCCAGGATGACATGCACGTGCTCCTTGATGGTCAAAGATCAATAGCTCATGCGGGCGGAATGGCAGCTGGCAGGACCTATACGAACTCTCTTGAAGCTTTGCAATCGAGCCGCTCAAAAGGCTTCAGGATCATCGAAATCGATTTAAACTGGACTCAGGATGAAGAGCTTGTTCTTATTCATGATTGGGGTCAGACATGGCGGACCTTGTTTAACGAAACCGGCATTCCTACTTTAGAAGAATTTGTGTCTGCAAACATGATTGATGGTCTGAAAAAAAGGGTGTCGATGCCATTTACACCGATATTCTTTTTATCGAACCGAATCGATGAAGGTCTCTTTGTCCCGAATTGCCTGTCCCGAATTGCCCCTCGATCCAGAATTGCCCTTGATTGTTCAGATCGGGCATGCCATCCTCATTGGAATGTTATACGGGCGGGCATTACATGATTCGAAATGGCATACGGATACAGGAAAGGCAGAATCTGTACGCTTGGGATTTGATCCGAGGGAATTCGCAATACGGACCTTTCGCCAAATGAAGCCCTGTACGTGGTGACCGCGAATCGCGAATGGCCGGAATCATGATCCGGCAATGGAAGGAGAAAGTCCTGTGACTGAAAATGAACCCGATCAAATATTAGCCATAGCCATCGCAGTGTGTGGGGCGGATCGTCTCGAGGATATCATTCGAAGCGTGGTGCGCCGTGTAGGGGAGCTTGTTCCTTGTGACCGGGCCACACTCGCGCTGAAGAGCGACACGCACGACGTTTTACAGGTTCGGGATATAAATCAGGGCAACAATGATGGGAAGGTCCTTGAGGTCGGAAAAGAGATTCCGATTTCAGAAGACAACGCACTCGGCTGGGCAATGTTGCATGGTAAGCCTCATGTCAGAAACACGGCTGCCGAGAATGGGAATCTTAAGCGCTTCCAGCAAAGCAAGGAAGCGATTTCACATGTCCTTGCCCCAGTTTCCGGCCGGGAAGAGGCGTTCGGCGTATTGGGCATAGGTGCCTTCAAAGAGCATGCTTATGATGAGAACGACGTCAAAATTATCGCTCAATACGCGCGCCTGGTCGGGCTTGCCATCGAAAATCTTCGCAATTTTGAACGAGCCCGAGAGCTCAGTATCCGGGACGGGCTTACCAGGTGCTTCAATCATCGACATTTCAATGAAGTGCTGGCCATCGAGCTCGGCCGCATAAAACGTTATGGCGGTGAGCTCTCTCTGATCATGATGGATATCGATCACTTCAAGTGTTTCAATGATGATTACGGTCATCAGGCAGGTGATCAGGTTCTGGTGCAGACCGTCAAGATTATCGAGCGTTTTACGCGCTCTTCAGATCTGCTGTTCCGGTATGGCGGAGAGGAATTTTGTCTGCTGCTGCCAGGCACGGACCTGGCAGCAGCTGCAGATGTTGCCAAAAAGCTGCTGGCTGCATTCCGTGAACACAACCATTACCAGCCAGATCGCAGCCTAACCATCCCTGTTCGTCTCAGCATGGGTATCGCGTCGGCACCGGAGCATACAATGGCTGCGGACGGCCTGATCGGTTGTGCCGACCAGGCGCTTTACAAGTCCAAGGATGCAGGCCGTGACACAGCGACCGTGTTTGACGAATCCGGGCAAATGAAAGAGTTGATCGATTCACTGGCTTCCGGCGGGGGGCAATCGGCCAGAGGCGGGCAGATGATGGAGCCGATGCCACTCGACGAGCATAGCAGGCGTGTGGCCTATTTTTCGGAACTGATGGGTGCGGCTCTGAATATCGCCGGGGAGCAGCTCGTAAATCTGAGAATTGCAGCCTATTTCCATGATCTGGGTGAGGCCACTATCCCCGAGGATGTGATGAATAAATCCGGAGCGCTCGATCATCATGAGCGTGAACTGGTGAAGACCCATCCAGTGGTCGGCGAAGGAATTCTGCGCCGATCAATCAAGGTGCCGGAAATTCTTGCTGCGGTGCTGCATCATCACGAACGTTATGATGGCACTGGTTATCCGGAAGGACTGGCCGGAGAAAATATCCCGCTGCTGGCACGGATTCTGGCCATTGCCGAGGTGTTTGATGCCCTGATTTCCGAGCGACCATACCGCAAGCCAGTGCCGTTAGAAGAAGCCTATCGCATTTTACGGGAGACTGCCGGATACCAGCTTGATCCGAACCTGGTCGAAAAATTCATTGCTGCCCATCAGGCAGCTGTCGCGGGGCCTGGAGTCGTCGCAAATATATAGCCCGGGTTGGGAGTGGAATTAAATAGATTTGGGACAGGCAGCAATAGATTTGGGTCAGGCACGATCTGAGAAATATATCTCAAGCAATTCCGGGTAATCCCCGAAATCGAAAAACCGGCCCCGAGCCGGTCTTCGGCGTGCTTGGGAGTGACGGGTTTCGACCGATTGGTCGTTTACGACGTCCGATTCCACGGGTTTCGCATCACTTCACGGCAGAAAAGCCTTTGCCCACCATGAAAAAGGGCCTGGCGGCAGTCGCTGGCTTCCTTCAATTAATGCCTGTCCCGAATTGCCTACTCTAAGTCTTCAATAGTGAAACCGGCACTGGGCGATCAGCAGGCTATTGTTCTCAAAAGCGTAGACCAACCGATACTCACGATCAATCCGGCGGGACCAGAACCCGGACCAGTTCCCCTTCAGAGGTTCGGGTTTGCCAATACCTTGAAAGGGGTCCCTTTGAATCGCTCGGATCAGTTCGTTAATGCGTTTGAACTTTTTTGAGTCGGTCTTCTGCCAGTAGAGGTAATCAGCCCAGCCGTGTTCGTGAAAACTGATTCTCACTCAATCAGTTCACGTGCTTGACCGTCGCCTCGCCGCAAGCCCTCGATCGCTTCAGATAAACGCGCAGCATTGCGAGGGCTGGACATCAGGTACAGCGTTTCCTCGATTGCAGAATAATCATCCGCAGAAAGCAGCACCGCCCCTTTGCCCTTCTGGCGCGTGATGTAAAGGGGCGAGTGGTCTTCATTGACCTTATCCATGGCGCTGGCCAGATGGCGGCGCAGATCGGTATAGCTGATGGTAGACATGGCGGAATCTTAATGTACAGAACATTGTACGTCAAGTGACAGTCGGCGGCGGCATATCATTCAGCCGGTTTGGAGGCCGATGGGCCACTGGCCATGACCGAGCAAAGCTACATCGACCTGGTGCAATGGACCGGCGAGCACGCCCACCCGAACAAACGCGGCGGCCGGGACTCCGCGGGCCTGGATGCGCCGGGTACAAGGCACAGAATCACGCTACTACCGCGCCATCGGCTCGGCCGAGGCATTGATGGCGAAAGCTGCCGAGCTCCAGCAGACCTGGATTTGAGCCTCCCTTGTCCATGACGCCTTACTACTGTAATGCCCCCAAGCACTGCATCTGGCGGCTTTCCCTCGGTCCCGGTTCCTCACCGTACAGGCGAGTACGCCTCCGGACCGCTCGGTCACGAAAGCCACCACCTGCAGCACTTGAAAACGTTTCGTGTGCACCCGCAATGAACAAGGGAGGCTGGGGGCTCTCCGGAGAGAGGGTACTCCAAATCCTGCGCGAACGACCTACCTGAATCCAGATGCCCCAAGGGAGCGGTTCGAAAGGATTGATATCAATGAGCTCAATGGATACAATGGAGTCATTATCTTCGGGTTGAGTTTTCAGTATGGCTAACATCAATGTCCGCGGCATTCCCGACAAGACAAAAGAAGCGCTTCGGGTGCGCGCCGCGATGGCCGGCATGTCGCTTGAGGCCTATGCGCGCCGTGCGCTGAGTAAGGCGTCAATGGAAAATGGCGACGAGCCGAAGGCCATTGTCCGTCTGGCAGAAAAGTATTTTGGCGAGAAGAATGGTGTCGAACTCGAAGTTCCTCCACGCTCGACGCATCGCAAATCCGTAGAGTTTTCCTGAAATGATTGTTCTTGATACGAACGTCATTTCGGAACTCATGCGGCCGGCACCCGATGCCGATGTCACGGCGTGGCTCGATGCCCAGGATCCGCTGGACCTTGCCACCACCACCATCACGATCGCG
>JBGTEC010000064.1:0-6256 GCA_041747995.1 Wenzhouxiangella sp. | reverse complement strand
ATCAGCACGACGATGCCGTAGGCCATGGCCACCGCCACGCCCTGGCTGGCCGGCAGGCCCATGCTGAGCCACACGGCCGCGGCCGCTGCCTCGCGAAAGCCCCAGCCAGCCACCGTAAACGGCACCAGCATGGCGACCAATATTGGCAACGCCAGGGTCAACAGCATGGGCAGCGAAAGCGCGACACCAATTCCCCAGCCCGAGAGCGAAAACACCAGCGCGTAGCTGAAGACGATTGCCAGCGCTGCCGGTATTTGCAGCACCCACGCGCCACGGGCGATAAAAGCCCGGTACAGGTCGGACTTGAGAATGCGGGCGGCATCTGGATGCTGGCCACTCCGGGTCAGCACCAGCACGATCACCAGCGCCAATCCGATCAGAGCAATGAAAACGGCCGCTGCCGGCCACAGTCCGGTGAGCGCCGGTCGCCAGGCCGGTGACAGGCCCAGTACGCCAAGTGCGAGTAAAATGACGGTCAGTTGCCCGGAACTGCGCTCGATGATGACGGCTCGCCAGGCGGCGCCACGTTGATGGCTCTGGCTACCATGGCGCTGCGCCCGCCAAGCGTCCCCCAGCACGCCGCCAGGCAGAACCTGGTTGGCAAAGCTGGCCAGGTAATAATCGGCCAGGGCACGGCGCCAGAGAAGACTCAGCCCCAGGCGGTGGGCGGTAAACCGCCAGCGCCAGGCCGAAATGCCCATTTGATTCACGTTCACCAGCAAGGCCAGCAGCAGCCAGCGGCTGTCCAGGCGGCGGATTTCGGCAGCGATGCTGGCCGGGTCGAGCCACACCAGCAGGGCGGCGAGAACGACCAGACTGACGGCCCAACGGCCAACCGGCCCAAGACGCCGATCAGGCCTCATGGTCAACCGTTGAAGCAGGTACGCGCATCCCGTCCATTCGCTGACAATACCGCCAAGCCGGGCCAGATGCTCACCTTTCACCGCCTCTTTCGCGGATGCTTGACGCCTTCGCGGGCCGGGGCGGTCAGCGGATCTTCGGGCCAGGGGTGCTTCGGATAGCGGCCGCGCATGTCCTTGCGAACCTCCGGATAGGCGTTTTCCCAGAAACTCTTCAGGTCGGCTGTCACCGCCAGGGGTCGTCCGGCCGGCGACAACAAATGCAGCACGATCGGGATCTCGCCGTTGCCAACGCGCGGGCTGTCACTCAGCCCGAACAGGCTTTGCAGCTTGCAGGCCAGGACTGGTCCACCTTCGGCTGCATAATCGATCTGGACCTGCCGTCCGGTGGGGATGGTCAGGCTGGGTGGAAACAGTTCCTCCAGCGCTCGTTGTCGCGCATGATCCAGCCGGCTTTTCAGGGCCATGGTCAGATCGAGCCGGGCCAGGTCGGACCAGCGTCGCTTGCCGGCAAGGAAAGGGCCCAGCCAGTTCTCCAGTTCCTCGAGCAGCACGTCCGGGTTGAAGTCGGGCCAGTCATCAGGTCGAAGTTTATTGGCCCAGCGGGCTCGCGCCAACCACTGGCGGGTGGACTCTGGCCATGCCAGCGCATCCAGGCCACGGCGGCGTACGGCATCGAGCAACCCGGCTTCAAGGACTGCCGGTTCGAGATGGTGCAAGGGTTTTTCGTTCAACACCACCTCGCCCAGCATGCGCCGTTGACTGGCCACAACCATGCCGCGTTGTTCATCCCACTCGGCAACCGATTTGTCGACGATCTGTTCCCCGTGGTCGGCTTCAAGGTCCTCCCGGCTTACCACGGCGGCCAGGAAAATTCTCGATTCACGTGCCTGACCATCCAGTTCGGCGGCAACCAGCCAGGGCTCGCCAGCCAGCGCGTCGTCCTCGAACAGGAACGCGCCGCGGCCGTTGCTCAGGCGAAAACGCCCGCGTCGGTCACGGGCCTGGCCGATGCGGTCGGGAAAGGCCAGGGCCAGCAGACGGCCGATATCGCTTTCGTCGGCCTGCTCATTGCTGTTGGTGTCCTTGTTGAACGAACGCGCCAGCTTGCGCACCTGTGCCAGACGGCCGCGATGGACTGCATGGTTTCCGGTAGACGAAGGTTTGGAGCGCAAAGCCCGGTATCGGAGGGCAAGATCACAGCCGGGCCGGTCGGTGAGGATGTCGCGTTCACTCAACAATGCGGCCAGGTCGGCAGCGAGCGCACCCAGGCCGCGTTGCCGGCCGCGCAGGATCATGTGGGCCAGGCGTGGATGCAGCCCCAGTTCGAGCATGGCCCGGCCATGGTCGGTGATAGCGCCGGACGCATCCAGCGCCTGCAGCCATTGCAGCAGATCTCTTGCCTGGTTCCAGTGCGCCTCCGGCGGTGGGTCCAGCCAGGTCAATTGTTCAGGGTCGCGCGTGCCCCACTGGGCCAGTTCAAGGACCATCGATGCCAGGTCGGCTTCGGTGATCTCGGGCGCGGCAAATGCCGCCATGGCTTGCTGCTCGCCCGCCGACCACAGCCGATAACACATACCCGGTTCCAATCGTCCGGCGCGTCCGGCACGCTGCTCCGCGCTGGCTTTGGAGACCCGGTCTGTAACCAGACGGTTCATGCCGCTATTGGGATCAAAGCGCGAGCGACGCTGCAGGCCGGCGTCGATCACCACCCGCACCCCATCAATGGTCAGGCTGGATTCGGCAATTGAAGTGGCCAGCACGATCTTGCGTTGCCCGGGTGGGGATGGCGCAATGGCGGCGTCCTGGTCCGGGCCTGAAAGATCGCCGTAAAGCGGCGTCAACAAGACGTCGTCGGGCAGACCGTCGGCCAGTCGTTCGGCGACGCGCCTGATCTCGCCTATGCCCGGCAAGAATACCAGCATGGAGCCGCTGTCCGTTGCCAGGCTGTGCCTGATTGTTGCGACCGTGTGGGCCAGCGGATCGCGGCCGCCAGCAGCCGGTCGGTATTGAATATCGACCGGAAATGAACGCCCCTCGGAGCGAACCAGCGGCGCATCATCAAGCAGCCGAGCCAGTGGTTCGACATCCAGCGTCGCCGACATCACCAGGATCCGCAGGTCTTCGCGCAAGGCCTGTTGCGATTCACGTACCAGCGCCAGGCCCAGGTCGGCGTGCAGGGAGCGCTCGTGAAACTCATCGAAAAGAACGGCCGCGTAGTCGCTCAAGGCCGGGTCGGACTGAATCATCCGGGTCAGGATGCCCTCGGTGACCACTTCTATACGGGTGGCCGCCGAGACCTTCGATTCCAGCCGCACCCGGTAACCCACCGTCTGCCCGACTCGCTCGCCCATCGCCCGGGCCATGAACCGGGCGGCGGTGCGCGCTGCCAGCCGGCGTGGCTCCAGCACCAGGATCTTTCGATCTTCACGCCAGGTCGCATCGAGCAGCGCAGGCGGAACCTGGGTCGTTTTGCCCGCCCCGGGGGGTGCCTGGAGCAAGACAGTTGTGTGAGATTCCAGGCTAGACAACAGCTCCGGGAGGGATTCGGTTATGGGTAGGAGCATAGGTGCTAGGTTAATGGTTTATGACACTCTTCAAACGTCTTTGATCGGTTTCCGGTTTCCGGAGAAGCATCCGTATTTGCGTTCACGTACGGCACGCCATTGAAGAGATTGAAAATTGGGAAAGTTCAAGAGCAAAGTCAAAGGCGTTTCGCCCACGGCCTTCGGGCTTTCTGGGCGACCTACTTTTGGCGGCGCCCCAAAAGTAGGCAAAAGCGCTGTGGGTGGGCCACGTGAGACTTGCCCTTCGGGTTCCCTGCGTTACTCAATGTTTTGAGTGAGCCTGAAACGCCGTCCGACGACCTGACCCGGCCCGATACCCTGGTCGATGACTGGGCGTTCTTGCCGGAGAGCCACGTCCAGTGGCGTGCGGGGCAGCGCCTGGGGCCGTTCCGGCTCAAGCGTCAGTTGGGCCGTGGCGGCATGGGCCTGGTATGGCTGGCTGACCAGCTTGAGCCCCTGCAGCGGGAAGTGGCCATCAAGGTGATGCTCGCGGCCAATACCTCGCCGGTGGCCGAAGCCTGGTTCCAGATCGAGCGCCAGGCCCTGGCCCAGCTTTCGCATCGGGCCATCGCCCAGATTTACGATGCCGGCCGGCTGCCGGATGGCGGCCTGTTCTTCGCCATGGAGTATGTGCCCGGCGAGCCGCTGGACGACTACCTGGAACGCCACCCGACTAGCCTGGAAGACCTGGCCGAACTCCTGATCGAAATCTGCTCGGGTGTCCAGCATGCGCACCAGCGCGGCCTGATTCACCGTGACATCAAGCCGGCCAACCTGTTGGTCAGCCAGGTCGACGGGCGCGCTCAGCCGAAGTTGATCGATTTCGGCGTGGCGGTCAGCGCGGCAGGCACGTTGGCGTCGGCGAGCACAAGCAGCGATGGCGCCGGAACCCGCGCCTACATGGCGCCCGAACAGCTTAACCCTGACGAATCGGGTATTGATGCCCGCTGCGATGTCTATGCCCTCGGCGCAGTTCTGGCTCAGTGCCTGATCAGCCAGGCCGAGGGCAAGCGAGGATGGTTTCGAGGCTGCTGCACTCTCCGTCGCAGAACTAGTTGATGCGATCAAGAAGCGCGATAGCTTCGACGCGCATTTTTTTGCCCTGGCCGAGTTGACTGTTCAGTTGATGGAAGGCCTGGTGCGCAACGGTCATGTCGTCAGCCCGGATCAGATCGAAATCCTCCATGCGCGAATGGAGGATATTCCCCCTGCGCAGCAACACAGCATTCGCTACCTGCTGATTCAGCGTGGCATCAGCCAGTTGCTGCCAGACCAAGGTGAGCAGTTGGCCGTACTTGACCACCAGATCGAGACCATGCGGGCCCAGGTCGATTTCGATAAAGCCCAGTAACGCCTCACCACAACCAACGACAACCAAGGAGTTCAATCAACATGAGTAACGACAACGCCACCATTCCGGTCAGCGTTTCAATCAGCGGCAGCGTGCCACCCTATCAGGTCAGCCTGTCGCCGGAAGGCCCCTATGCGATCACCAGTCCGGGCTCGACCCTGGTCATGACGCTGGATCCAGCTTCATGACCAGGCCGGGTTCAAGATGTTCGGCATCGGATTTTCCGATCAGGCGGCCGAATCGCAGATGACGGCTCAAGTAAGCTCAAACTCGG
The DNA here is from genome assembly GCA_041747995.1 of Wenzhouxiangella sp. Taxonomy (GTDB): domain Bacteria; phylum Pseudomonadota; class Gammaproteobacteria; order Xanthomonadales; family Wenzhouxiangellaceae; genus Wenzhouxiangella. The sequence goes on along the minus strand of JBGTEC010000064.1, from coordinate 1,204 downwards.
CATCGGACGATACGCTTACCGTGAATGATGCCAAAACGCAGGACGGCAGTTTCGAGTTCATCATGCTTTACCAGGACGGAAATGGTGGCCGCAGTGTTTACGGTTACGATCCGGTAATGAATAACCAAGAGCCCTGACAACGCGTTTTTCAGGCTATACCGCAAAAGCCCGCATTCGACGGCGGGTTTTTGCTTATTGACCGCCCCGATGTGTGGCCAACCGCACGCTAAACCGGTTGTGTATCGCACCAGACATTGCGCCTTGAGGTTGTTTTATTGCATAGTTGACTGACCGGGGTTCCTTGGCGTTGGCGCGCATTGGGGGGAACTGGGGAGCCTCTGAATAGCTCTGCACGGGCGCGACGGGTCTTTGCGGGAGTCTCCGGCTCGGTTTGGACGAGCGCGGTTTGGTCATTCAAATTGAGCGTGTCCAAACGAGGCGGGGGCCCCGCAAAGGCCCGTCCCGAAGGGTTTTGCCGGAGAGGCCGCACCTCGACCGTTGCGCCACTCGGCCGTAGCTAAGGCTACTGTCGCTCGTGTCGCACCGGACGATCTGCGGACTCTCCGACGAAAACGCGCTCCGAGCAGAGCTATTCAGAGGCTCCCTAGGAAACTTGTTTTGCCGTTACGCCTGGTTGCCCCTTGAGGCAGCGGGTGTGCCTGTTGGCCGCCCACATTTTTGTATTACGGCAAAGAGGTGAACCACCATGAAAAACTACGGCCTTTCTCCGGGGCTATTGCGCCGCGGCATGCTTACCCTCGCCCTGGCGGCACTCCTGATCACACCGACAATGATTGCCCAAGCCCAGGTCGGGCCGGTGGAGTCGGTTCCGGTCACCGAAAACATCCAGACCGATTTCAGTCTGTTAACGCAGCGCGATCGGCCAATGAATGTCTTCATCCGCCTCGACCAGCCTTCGGTGGCCGAATTCGTCACCAACCGCCAGGCGCTGGGTCAGCCCCGTCCGAGCGCGGGTCAGCAGCGTGGCCACGCCCGCGCGCTGGAAGTTCAGCAACGCAACCTTCAGCGTCAGCTCGAGCAGATGGGGGTCGAGGTGATCCACGACTTCCGCGCCGCCGCCAATGGCCTGCAGTTGCGCGCCACGCCGAGGCAGATTCGCGAGATTCAGCGGATGCCTGGCGTGGTTTCGGTTCACGCGGTCGAGCTGCATGAGCCGATGAACGTCGACTCGGTGCCGTGGATT
>JBGTEC010000063.1:0-2684 GCA_041747995.1 Wenzhouxiangella sp. | reverse complement strand
CCACTGGCACTTCGACCACACTGGCGGCAATGAAAACCTGGCAGAGGCCGGTGTCATGGTCGTTGCTCACGACAATGTCCGCGAGCGGCTTGCCGCCGGGCAGTTCATGGAGTTTTTCGGCCGCGACGTGCCGCCGGCGCCTGATGGCGCGTTGCCGGTGGTCACTTTCAACGATTCGATTACCTTCCACATGGGTGGGCATACCATCCTTGCCTTCCATGTTAAGCAGGCGCATACCGACGGGGATGCCATCATTCATCTGCTCGAAGCCGATGTGATCCACGCCGGAGATGTCGTGTTCAATGGCCTGTATCCGTTCATCGACTCCGGTTCCGGGGGCAGCCTGGACGGCATGATTGACGCAGTCAGGAAAATGCACGAGCTGGCCGGTGACCGGACCCGGATCATTGCCGGGCACGGTCCAATAATGGATCGCGATCAACTGGCTGCCTACGGCAAGCTGCTGCAGACGGTGCGCGATCGGCTTGTTCAACGGATAGAACAGGGCGAGTCACTGGCCGAAATTCAGGCCGCCGGTATCACCAGCGAATGGGATGAGACCTGGGGCGGTGGATTCCTGCCACCCGATCGCTGGGTGGAGATGCTTTACCGGGGATTGGAGGCCCACTAGATCGTGTCGGGCCCGGTGCGGCCGTGGGAATTGACGCGGATTTGTTGGCGGTAGAATTCGCGTTTGCCTGCTATCATCAGGGCCTGGCTTTCGAGTAACGGTCCGGGAGTTTTTCGATGGAAACAAGACAGTTTTTTCTTGCCAGCCTTTTGACGGCGTTGTTCCTGGCGTCTTCGGCTCAGGCTCATCATGGCTGGTCCGGCAATACCGCCGGGGAGGTCGAGGTGACCGGCACGGTGGTCACCGGCGTCAGCCTGGCCGGGCCGCATGGCACTTTGCAGATCGAGGATGCCGATGGGCAGGTGTGGGCGATCACCCTGGCGCCGGGTCCGCGAACCTATCGGGCGGGTCTGCGCGAGGACACGATTCCGATCGGCGCCGAGGTGACGGTGATCGGCGAGCGTCATGAAGACCCGACCATTTTCGAGGCCAAGGTGCGGCGCGTGATCTGGGAAGACCGGGTGTTCGATGTCTACCCGCCGAAATAGCGCAATCACGACCCTTCCCTGAATAACTTTTTCGATAGACGCCTGTGTATGAACTGATGGCCTGGCTGGAGGCTTCGGCGTTGGCCGGATTTCTGCGCGGGCTGGGCATCTGGACCTACGGGCTGCTCAATCTCGCTCACATCCTTGGCATCAGCACCTTGTTCGGCTCGGTGTTGCTGCTTGATCTCAGGTTGCTTGGATTTTGGCAGCGGATACCGGTGCAGGCGATGATCCGGCCCACCGTGCCGCTGGCGGCAATCGGGTTCGGGGTGGCGGTCGCCAGCGGTATCATGATGCTGAGCTTCAACACCACCGAGTATCACGGCAATCCCTTTCTCTATATCAAGCTGCCGGTGATCGTGTTGGGAATCATTAACGTGATCGTCATTCCACGGCTGTCTGTCTGGCGGCGCGCGGTCGCGGGAGAATCGATGGATGCCGGAGATCCGTTGAAACTGAGGCTGGCTGGCGGATTTTCGCTGGCGATCTGGCTGACGGTGGTAGCCTGCGGCCGGATGATCGGCTACTGGTAGAAGGGGTCTCAAAACGTAGCGAGCGGCCCGCTGACGGCGTCCGGCAGCGCAGTCAGCGCAGGATTGCCGGTTTGCCGAAGGCAAGAAGGCGATCCGGAGCGACGAGGCGCGTGCCTGGAATCCTGTGCTACGGCTTCATTCAAGGTTTCGGGTACACAGCGCCTGGCCATCTTTGAAGACGTGGACGGCGTAATAGAGGTGGCCACCATCGAACATGAAGCCCCACTGGTACATTTCTGGTGAACCACCGATTTCGTCACCGTCCTCTGCCGGGCGGTCGACCAGCGATTCACTGCTCCACAGGCAGCAGGTGTCGATGACAAATGGCTCGCGAATGCCGCCCTCGGCCTTCGGATCATGCAGCGATTCCAGTTCAGCCAGTGTCGGCAGGCGCCAGTCCTCGTGTCCGCCCAGTCGAAGTCCGTCACAGTGCTTGACGGCATCGGGCCAGCGCAGGTCCTCGCCGCTGGTCGTCCGTGCCCATTCAAGCCCGCCGAGCTTCACCGTGGCGTCTGACGCTTCGACGCCGGCCATGGCGGGAACGTAGACAAGAAACAGCACCGCCAGCGCCAGGGCGGGGCTAGCGAAAATCGATTCGGGCAATTTCATGGGCTTTTCTCTGTCAGTGGCATCGTTGCAGATTCTAGCGCGAATGCCCGGTTCGCCGCCTGCTGGCCTGAGCCCCTGCATGGCGGCTATTGCGCGCAGTGAACCGCTCGGATAGCTGGACCGAAAGGTGCGTGGCCCACCGGAGTCTATCTCGTTAACGGATTCCACCGTTGCGCCGTCGAGCCTTTCGTTTGCAGTCTGTGGCCAGACCATGACTTCCTGCCCTGTAACTTCATGCGTGCCCGGACGTATATTCGGGTATGGAGCGGCGATTCGAAAATTTGGTTGATGAGCATGGGGCCCGGTTGCTGCAATTGGCCCGTTTGTTGTTGCGCTCGAATGCCGAGGCTGAAGATGCGGTCCAGGATTGTCTGGTCAAGCTTTGGCATCATCTGGCCGACCTTCATGCCGGGGCTGAGCTGG
>JBGTEC010000062.1:0-6944 GCA_041747995.1 Wenzhouxiangella sp. | reverse complement strand
CTTCAATCGACGAGGAACGATGACTGGTATCATGCACAAATTGATTGTCGCCTCAGTGGCCTGTAGCACTCTCACCGAAAGCGTTCTACGGGACACCAACCCGTATGTCACTGAGACACGACGCTAATCAGGAACTTCTTTTCCCTGAGAAAATAGACCAGCGCCCGATCCGGCTCGGGTTCCGCATGGACTTTCTGGTCCTGTTTCTGCACCGAGGCGCAACCGCCCAACATGACGCTCACCAGCAGGACTGCGCACAACAGGGCACGCGAATGCATTCTTTTCATTGATACAGAATCTCCGATTCAATTGAGAAATAAATGATCAACCAGGCGCGATCCGTACCCTCTGCCTGGCCGGCGCTGAATGCCGCCGGTTGCGCGCTCGAAGTCCTGTCTGCCTGACTGCCAACAATTTGAAACGGCGCTAGTATGCGCCTGTTTTTGTGGCTGTCAAGACATTTTCGCGTATCGCTTCCGTTCCCGGCCCAGCGTGTCCAGTCAACGAAAATAGCGGGACGATCGAAGCAGCCTGGTTCACAAAACGCGACCATGAACTGATCCGCAATCTACTCGCAATGAGTCCAAAGCCGCAGAAATTTTACGACCTGCTCCTGCCCCATTACCTGGTAGACAATTCGGTGCTGAATATTGATACGCCGCGAGTAGGCGCCGGCCAGGTCACCGATCAGCTTTTCAAACGGTGGAGGTCGTTGCTCGATGGCTTCGAGGCGGGCGCGGTGGGCGGTCAGTTCGGATTCGTCGGCGCGACGAGTGGTATCGCCGCGGCCGACAGGGGATGCACCCCTTGAACCCGCCTTATTCACCAGCCTACCTACTGCGGCGCCGCCAGGCCCCGCGTCTGGTGCGCTTCGCTCGGTCGCGGGTCCTCACCGTACAGGTGAGTACGCATCCGGCCCGCTCGGTCACGAAACGCCCCAGCCACAGCACCTGACGGCACCTCGCGACGGAAGGGTGGTGAATAAGGCGGGTTGAACGCACGAACCACTTCCTGTCTAATGATTGTGGCAAACGTGGAGTTTCCCTGTCATGACATCATTCGAACGAATCGTGCGAGACCCCAGAATCATGGGTGGCAAGCCCTGTGTCCGCGGCACCCGGGTCACCGTCGGCATGATCGTCGGCATGTTGGGCAGCGGGTACGACTCGAACAAACTCCTGGCCGAATATCCCTACCTGAGCCGTGAGGACATCCATGAAGCCTTGCGCTACGCCGCTTGGCTAAGCGAGGAACGTGAGCTCGATTTAGCCGGGTGAAGTTACTGCTCGACATGAATCTGGCGCCGCGGTGGGCAGAATTCCTGACTCAATCCGGGATCGAAACGACACATTGGTCATTGATTGGTGCCGCTGACGCGACTGACACCGAAATCATGGCCTATGCATTGGAGCACAGCTATTGGGTCATTACACACGATCTGGATTTTGGTGCAATTCTCGCAGCCAGCCAGCATGGTGGACCGAGCGTCATCCAGCTTCGAGCCAGTGACGTAAGCCCCGAAGCCATCGGGCACCATGTAATCCGGGCAGTCGAAACACACCAGCAAGACCTTGAAAACGGTGCGCTACTCACTATTGATCCAGGGCGTATGCGCCTCAGCTTGCTACCCTTGCGTTAGGCCGAGCTTGAGCGCCGCCTCGATGGCGTGGGATGGGGAAAGATGCGGCAGGGATCGCGCCGCCTTCCGCGACCCACGGCACGAGCAGCAGGTAACACCACTCCCCGCTGACAATTCCGTGCAATGGGCGGGTTTGGACCCGAACAAACCCTCAGCCTCCTGCATCGGGGGGTGTCGTGGGCTTCGGCCCGACCGCGTGGGCGGTAGGTTTTGATCTTGGTTTTGACTTTTACAAACCCTCAGCCTCTTTCGGCGGGAATTGCCATAGACGCAGCCGAGTAACGCAGCATCAGGCGGATCAAGAGGCTCCGCATGTTTGAGCGTCAGCGAGTTCGGAGACTCCCGGCTGATGCGAGTAGCGTAGGCAACGCAGCGTGGCCGGTTTGCCGCAGGCAAGAAGGCCATGCGGAGTGCCGTCAAACGCGTGCAGGGAACCCGAAGGGCAAGTCGCACGTGGCCCACCCGAAGCTCTTTTGGGTACTTTTGCAGCGTTTGGCAAAAGTACCTCGCCCAGAAAGCCCGAAGGGCGTGGGCGAAACCGCCTTTGATCTTCGTGTTTGCTCCGCGACAGCGGGTCCTCCTACGCCTCTTCGAGCTCCATCTTCAACCACAAGCACTTCCCCGACGCCTCCTCAATGGCTTCGAGGCGGGCGCGGTGGGCGGTCAGTTCGGTTTCGTCGGCGCGGCGGGTGATGAGTTTGGAGTAATCGATATCGGTGATGATTTCGACGCCGTCGGCGTCGGTGTCTCCGGCCAGGTCCAGGCAAAGATCCACCTGGCCGCCGGTCATGGCCAGGTAGACATCGGCCAGCAACTCGGCATCGAGCAGTGCGCCGTGGAGATCGCGGCTGGTATTGTCGATTTCGTAGCGCTTGCACAGGGCGTCCAGGCTGACGCGCTGGCCGGGGTGGAGTTCGCGCGCCATGGCCAGCGTATCCAGCACGGTGGCCAACTCCTCCATCTGCGCTACAGGATCCAGCCTCGCCAGTTCGGCGTTCAGAAAGCCGACATCGAATGAGGCGTTGTGGATGACCAGCTCGGCATCACGGATGAACTCGAGAAAATCCTGGGCCACATCGGCAAACTTCGGCTTGTCGGCCAGAAACTCGTTGGTGATGCCATGGATCTGGATCGCCCCGGCATCCACTTCGCGCTCGGGATTGATGTAGACATGGAAATTGCGCTGGGTCAGACGACGCTCGATCATCTCCACGCAACCAATCTCGATCACCCGGTGGCCCTCGCGATGCTCCAGGCCCGTAGTTTCAGTGTCAAGCACAACCTGACGCATTTCAGTCAATCTCCCGAGTTAAAAAATCTGATTTCACCACGGAGGCACAGAGTAAATGCTTTAATAAATTATTGATTTATAAATAGCTTCTATTTCTTCTTTTTTATGTGACCTCTGTGCCTCTGTGGTGAGGTTTTCTTGTTCCTGACACGCTATGGAATCGCCAGCGCGGCGGCCGCGTGCGCAGCATTGCTGGCAAGCTCGTCGGCGCGTTCGTTCTCCGGATGCCCGCTGTGGCCCTTGACCCAGTCCCACTGAATCTGGTGCTCGGCCACGGCCTTGTCCAGCCTGCGCCACAGCTCGGCGTTCTTGACCGGTTTTTTGGCCGAGGTCTTCCAGCCATTCTTCTTCCAGTTCACCATCCACTCAGTAATGCCCTTGCGCACGTACTGTGAGTCGGTCGTCAGTACCACAGTGCCGGGCCGCTTCAAGGCTTCGAGCGCCTGGATCGCGGCCATCAGCTCCATCCGATTGTTGGTGGTGGCGGCCTCGCCGCCGGAAAGCTCGCGCTCCTCGCCCTTCCAGCGCATCAATGCGCCCCAGCCGCCCGGGCCGGGGTTGCCGAGGCAGGCGCCGTCGGTCCAGATATAAATGATCTCTTTCATGCCGCCCTGCATTGAGTGGCCGGCATTGTCGCGCCCGCCAATTTTGGTTGTTTGAAACGCAGCGGTCGGATCCGGGCCGGCCGCCTGGGCTTGCGGGCCACAAGCACCAGCACCGGCGTCAGGCCGGGCACCAGCCCGCGCCACTGGCTGGCGGTCGGAACGGTAAGCTGCAATGGATAGCGTGCGTGAAGCAGTTGCAGGTGCGGCCAGCTTGGCAAATGCAGACAGCCGCGGCCCAGCTCGCGCCACGCCAGATGATGCCATGGGTTGGCCGAAACCGAAATCAGGGTGCCGCCAGGCTTGAGTACGCGCAGAATTTCGTCCATCGGATCCACCTTGACCCCCGGCTGCCAGATATGACGCACCAGCATGGCCGGCACCGATTCATCATCCAGCGGCCATTCGTCCAGCCGCGCCCGCAGGGGAAAGCAAATGCCCTCGGCGTTGAACACCATCCGGACACGCTCGACCGGCAGGCCGGGCGAGGTTCCCATCAATGGTGAAAGTTCCAGCAACCACTCAGGATGGCTGTCCCCCAGGGCGGCCGGAACCAGGCGATTCTCGGAAGATTGGAGGCTGGTGAATCCGGCGATGCTCATGGCCGCGTTAGAATGGAAAACACGATCAAAGGATACCAGAAGGAGGCGAGTGTGCCGCTGAACATTGAACCGATTCCAGCGTTCGAAACCAATTACATCTGGGCCCTGCACGATGGCGCCCGCTGCGCTCTGGTCGACCCCGGCAGCAGCCCTGAACCGCTGGCCTGGCTGCAGCAGCGCGGCCTGGAACTGTGCGCCCTGATCCTCACCCACCACCATTACGACCACATTGGCGGCGTCGACGACATCCTGCGCCACCAACCGGTGCAGACCTGGGGACCAAAGGACGTCCGTATTCCACAGGTCACCCACCCGGTCGGCGAAGGCGATCATGCCCACGTGCCGGAACTCGGGCTCGAATTCAGCGTGCTGGAAACGCCGGGCCACACCACCACGCATATCATGTATTTCAACGACGACATCCTGCTGGCCGGCGACACCCTGTTCTCCATCGGCTGCGGCCGCCTGTTCGAAGGCACCCCGACCCAGATGCAGCACTCCCTCGACAAACTTCGCCCCCTGCCCGACTCACTGCTGGTCTACTGCGCCCACGAATACACCGCCGACAACTGCCGCTTCGCCCTTCAAGTCGACCCCGACAACCCCACCCTGAAAGCCCGCCAGAGCCAGGCCAACCAACTTCGAAAAGAAAACCGCGTCACCATCCCCTCCACCCTGGCCGAAGAACGCGCCGCCAACCCGTTCCTCCGCACCCGGGAACCCACTATCATCCAGGCCGCCAGACAAAAAGAACCCGAAACCGAAGAAAGCCCCGAAGCCATCTTCGGCGTAATCCGCCGCTGGAAAGACGCTAGTTGATGGTCCTTGGCCGCGAAGGGAACAAAGAAAATCTCACCACAGAGTGTCCGAGTCCGATTCCAGGCCCATTGTCGCGAAAGGAACAAGAAAAGCTCACCACAGAGGCACGAAGGTCACGGAGAAAAGCGAGATAAAGGGTTGGCAAAGAGGCTGATGGGTTCAGTAAGAATTCCGCGCCCCGGCCGGGCCGAAGCCCCCGACACCCCCCCGATGCAGGAGGTTGCGAGTTTGTTTGGGACCAACCTACCCCTTGCACGAAACTGTCAACGGGGAGTGGTGTTGGCTGCTGCTCGTGCCGTGGGTCGCGGAAGACTGTGCGATCCCTACCGCATCCATCCCCATCCGCGTGCCATCAAGAAGCCTCACAAGCCCGGACGCCCTTCGAAGCAGTTTCAGTGGCTCCAAAGCGCCCAGGAACCTTGGGCATTGATTCAATGCCGATCGACCCACGGCACGAGCAGCAGGTGGCGCCACTCGCCGCCTGCCGCTATGGCTGAAGGATGTACATAATCAGGAAAGTTTTTATAGTTTATTTTCTCTGTGCTCTCTGTGCCTTTGTGGTGAGCTTTTTGCGGTAAATTTGATTCGTCTGCTAAAGTCGCCAGTGCTCCCCCACGAATCGCACTGGCTTCTCCCCCTTGAAAAAACAAGCCGCTTCGGTGGCAAACTCGATATATCGCTGTCGTCCAGCCGGCGTCTGCTCGACAAACCGCTCATCGTGTCTCAAGGCTGGCTGAGTCAGACACTCATCACTCAATGCCCGCCATGCGGTTCGCTCCGCTTCAGTTAGCCTAGTCATACCAGCTCCTGATTTCTTCGAGTTTGTCAGCTTGTTCAAAAATGGCCAGATAGTCGGTAATAAGCTCCCAGTCCAATGCCTTACCCACCTGCGCGGCAGCCTGCACCAACAGCCTGATATCCTGCCAATCCTGAGCTGAACGCGCCGGATCATTGAAAGCAGCCTGAATTTTCAGGCCGACAATATCCTCAGTCCTCGCAACCGGCAGCGAGATTCCGCCAGCCACCTCGATTCGCTCCGCCCGCTCCAACATGGACAACGATGGCCCGCGAAAAGCGTGAACGAGATCGATACGCCCGAAGTCCGCATCCTCGGAGCGATAGTGCGAAACATTTTCAGAATGGAATGAACGCCGGTAACCCGAACTCACCAGCACATCGTCGGCAGTCACCAGATCATCCAGCAGGACGATAAAGTCAAGATCAACCGTCGCCCGCTGCACCCCCCGCATCGCCATGCCAAAGCCCCCGATCAACGCGTACCCCACACCTCGCGAGTCAAACTTCCGGCAGACATACCCAATAACATCAAGAAATTTCACAAAACGCCGTTCCGACCAAACTCCGTCCAGTTTACAAGACTCGACGAATCAAAGAACCTGGAACCACGCTGGCAAAAGTTACTCGCCCTGCAAGCGTAGCGTGGGCAAAACGCTTTTGACTTTGACAAAACCCTCAACTTCTTTCGACGGGAATTGCCGTAGACGCAGCCGAGTAACGCAGCATCAGCCGGATCAAGAGGCTCCGCATGTCTGAGCGCAAGCGAGTTCGGAGCCTCCCGGCTGATGCGAGTAACGCAGGGAACCCGCAGGGCAAGTCTCCCAGGCCCACTCCCGATTCAACCTTGTTCGCTTTTCAAGCTCTTTTGGTGACTTTTGCAGCGCTTGGCAAAAGTCACTCGCCCAGAAAGCCCGAAGGGCGTGGGCGAAACGCCTTTGACTTTGACCCTACCGAAGCCCTCAACCTCTCCCGATGGAGATCGCCGTAGGCGCTTTACAATTATCGCGTATCTTAACCTATCATTATCGGATATGATAATACCCAGATTACCCGACCGTAGAATAGCCATGACCAACCAGCCGCCATTTCCCCAACCATCACCCCACCTTGAAAGGGTGCTGGCCTCAGCAGCCAAGCTGCAGCGGGCCGTCCCGGACGCGGTACTTGTCGGCGGTTCAGCGGCTGCGCTCTAT
>JBGTEC010000061.1:0-7191 GCA_041747995.1 Wenzhouxiangella sp. | reverse complement strand
GCGCTTCAATCGACGAGGAACGATGACTGGTATCATGCACAAATTGATTGTCGCCTCAGTGGCCTGTAGCACTCTCACCGAAAGCGTTCTACGGGACACCAACCCGTATGTCACTGAGACACGACGCTAATCAGGAAAGGTTAAAGGATGGGCCTGCTACGGGTATAGGAGGCTTTCTGTCCATTCGCCATTCTGGAGTTCGAAGCAGATTCGTTCGTGCAGCCTGAATTCGCGAGCATACCAGAACTCCATCCGGTGGGGGCGAACGCGGTAGCCGGACCAGTGCTCGGGTCTTGGCACCTCGCGGCCAGCGTAGCGCGCTTCGATTTCGTTTACACGATCGATCAGCTCCTGGCGATCATTCAGCGTCTGCGACTGCAGTGAAGCCCAGGCGCCGATCTGGCTGCCGCGTGGTCGACTGGCAAAGTAGGCATCGGCTTCCACTGCGCTGACCGGTTCGACAGCGCCCTCGATTTGCACCTGTTCGGCGGTTTCGCGCCACCAGAAGACCATCGAAACCGCCGGGTTGGCAGCCAGGTGGCGTCCCTTGCGTGATTGAAGGTTGGTGTAAAAGACGAAGCCGCCCAAATCGGCATCCTTGAGCAGTACGGTACGCGCTGCAGGTCGGCCCTGGCTGTCGACGGTGGCCAGGGTCAGGGCCGTCGGCTCGGGCACTCCGGCAACTTGAGCGCGCTCGAAACCCTGGCTGAAACGCCTGAGCATTTCTTCGGTCATTTCAGTGATCATGTCAGCAGGGCTCCATAGCCTGTTCTGTAGTCCGGGTACTGAAATTCATAGCCGCTGGCAAGCAAGCGCCGATTGGAAACGCGCTTGCCGCAGTCAGCTCCTTCATCATTGACCAGAACCGGTAGCGGCACGTCCAGTTGTCCGGCAAGCCAGGTCAGAACCTCACAACGTTCGGCCGGACTGCTATCACTGGCGCAATACAGCGGCGCGGGATTGCCGATTTCCAGCAAGTGTTCGAGAACACCGGCACAGTCGTCGGCATGGATGCGGTTAGTCCACTGCGGCGGATCAGGCCGGCAAGTGGCCTGGCCGGTCCTGACCTGGCGCAGCAGGTGCTCGCGGCCCGGGCCGTAAATTCCAGAGAAACGGACAACCACCCCACCTCGGTCCAGCGCCAGCTTTTCAGCCTCCAACAGGATACGACCATTGAACAAGGCCGGCTCGGTCGTCGACTGCTCATCGACCCACTCACCGCTTTGCTGGCCAAAGACCGCAGTACTGGAAACGAAAATGAGGCGCCTGCAGTCGATCCTTGACAGCAGGTTGACGAGGCCAGCGACGTAAGCCTGTCGATAGGCCCCCTCCGTTCGTGCTGAAGGTGTTGCCTGGTAGATGACGGCGTCCCATCGGCCGGCCGCCGGGTCCAGGGTCTCGGGCTTTAACAGATCGGCACGGCAGGCTTCAATGATGTCAGGCAGGGCTTCGGTTCGGCGGCGCAGCCCGGTACTGTGCCAGGTGGACGGTGACAGGCGTCGGGCCAGACGAACGCCCAGATCGCCGCACCCGGCAATCAGCAAGCGCTTCATGATGTCGCGACGGCAACGTCACCCTTTCCGTCTTCGAAGCTGGCGCCGGGACCGTCCCCACCGGCGGGCGGCAGCATGCGCAGCCAGAGCAGCCACACGACCAGGGCATCGAGAATGATAAGCGCCTGCCACAAATAGAGGTGAAACCAGTTGAACCAGGTCATGTTCCATTGCCCGAGATAGAACAGGCTGATGATGCGAACAAGATTGAGCGCCTGGATCGCCACGAAGCCGATCCCGAAACCCATCAGCTTGTGCTTTAGCGAGGCTGGGAAGGCAAAAATGGCGGCGAACAGGATGATCAGGGCCTCGACGCCGTTGCAGCCCGGCTCGATGCTGATCGCAAAGCCGCTGTCGAGATCGCGAATCACCTTGCCCATCGACACGACGCCATCATCAAACAGTTCGATCAAAAAGACGCTGATGTGGGCAATCATGGCCGTAAATGGCAAAATTACTGCATCCTGAACCGGCTGCAATACTTCCAGCGTGAACAGGCCGAACAGCAAAACGATGAACAGGATGGAAAAACGGAGCATGAGCCGGGTGCTTGGGGATTTGTCAGATTGTCATGGTACCAAAAGCCGGACGGGCCAGACCTTGAGATTGTTACCCGCGTTCATCAACGTGATAGCATTGCGGCTGGTTTTGGCGTCGATTCAAGCTGATTTTTACCGTGCACCGGCCACCCAACGCGATCGCCTCTTCGACGCACCGTCCTGTCGGTGTGCCGGACTGCCTGCTCTGAATCCCAGGCTCCGATGAACAGGCTTTTTCTGATCGGACCCATGGGCTCGGGCAAAACCACCGTGGGCCGCTTTCTGGCTGAACGGCTGGGGCTGGAATTTCTTGATTTGGACCAGGAAGTCGAGCGACGCTGCGGGGTCACGATCAATATCATTTTCGATATCGAGGGCGAGGCCGGTTTCCGCGCCCGCGAGCAGGCCATGCTGGACGAACTGACCCAGCGCGATGGCATCCTGCTGGCAACCGGGGGCGGCACGGTGCTGGACGAAAACAACCGCCGCATGCTGAGCGAGCGCGGTCTCGTCATCTGGCTGGAAACCAGCGTCGACCAGCAACTCAAGCGCCTCGAACGCGACCAGCGCCGACCCCTGCTCCAGGCTCCGGATCGGCGGGAGCGGCTTGAGCGCATGGCCGAAACCCGTAACGCCCTGTATCGTGAATGCGCCCGCCTGGTGATCCGCTCTGCCAACATCAGTCCCGCGCAAATGGCCGCCCGGGCCTGCAAACAAATTCTTGATTTCATTCGCAGCGAGCAAGCCTCATGAAAGTCATTCAGGTTCGCCACGGTGGTGGCGAGTATCCCGTCTACGTCGGCCAGAGTCTGCTCGGCATGACGAGTGTCATCGAGCGCCACCTGGAAGGTCGCATCCTGCTGGTTTCGGATGAAAACGTGGCCAGAATCTACCTGGAGCACCTGCGCCCCACGCTCAGCCGGATTGACCACAAGCGACGCCTGATTCTGCCCGCCGGCGAAGAGCAGAAGACCGTTGGCAACTGGCAACGCATCATCGATGAACTGGTGGCGCTCAAGGCTCAGCGTGACGCCACGGTGCTGGCCCTGGGCGGCGGCGTGATCGGAGATATGGCCGGTTTTGCCGCTGCGTGCTACATGCGCGGCATCCGCGTCGTGCAAATGCCGACCACCCTGCTTGCCCAGGTTGACGCCTCTGTTGGCGGCAAGACCGGCGTCAACCACTCGCAAGGCAAGAACCTGATCGGTGCCTTCCATGCGCCGGCCGCCGTGGTGATCGATCTTGATACTCTTTCGACGCTGGGCGAGCGAGATTACCGCGCCGGACTGGCCGAGGTGGTCAAGTACGGGGCCATTCGCGACCCCGGATTCTTTGCCTGGCTGGAAGCCAATGAAGAAGCACTTGCAGCACGCATGCCCGCGACTTTGCTGGAGGCCGTTTATCAATCGGTGCGCAACAAGGCCGAAGTTGTCGCGGCTGACGAGCGCGAGTCCGGACAACGCGCGCTCCTGAATTTCGGCCACACCTTCGGCCACGCGCTGGAAACAGCCACCGATTACAAGGTGTGGCGCCACGGCGAGGCCGTCGCCATCGGCATGAGCCTGGCGACCCGCCTGAGTGAAATGCTGGGGATGGTCCCGCCAGGCACCTGCGACCGCATGACTCGCCTGCTGACCCGACTGGGTCTGCCCACCACCCTGCCCGCCGACCAGGACCCCTCCCGTCTGCTCAACCTGATGCGGCTGGACAAGAAAAACCGTGCCGACCAGATTCGCCTGGTCCTGCTTGACGCCATCGGCCAGGCTCGCGTGGTGCCCTGCCCGGCCGACGATATCCGCGAGGTGCTCGTGCCATGACCGATCGACAGCAAGCCCTGTTCATGCGCGCGCTGCGCCGAGAACCCACCAGCCGGACGCCGATCTGGATGATGCGCCAGGCCGGACGCTACCTGCCCGAGTATCGCGCCACCAGGGCACGTGCCGGCAGCTTTCTGCAACTGGCCGGCAGCCCTGAACTGGCCTGTGAAGTCACGTTGCAACCCATCGAGCGGTATGGTTTTGATGCCGCCATCCTGTTCTCCGACATTCTCATCCTGCCGCACGAGATGGGTCTGGGACTTGGATTCGAACCCGGCGAAGGTCCGTGGTTTGAGCGACCCGTGCGCAGCCCGGCGGATATCGCCGCCCTGCCGATGCCGGACCCGAACGAAGACACGGGTTACGTCATGGATGCCGTGCGCCTGATTCGAACGAACCTGCCTGAAGCGACGCCTCTGATCGGCTTTGCCGGCAGCCCCTGGACCGTGGCAACCTACATGATCGAAGGCCGCAGCAGCAAGGATTTCGCCACCGCCAAGAAACTGCTGCTGGCCGAACCCGAGGCGGCACACCAGTTGATGAACCATCTCGCCGACGCGACCGCGGCCTACCTGGCCGCCCAGGTCGAGGCCGGCGCTGATGCCCTGATGATCTTCGATTCCTGGGGCGGGGCCCTGTCGCCGACCCTGTACCGTGAATTCTCGCTGGCTTCCCAACAACGCATCGTCGATCAACTCGACATCACCTGTCCTGACACCCCGCTGATCCTGTTCGGCAAGGGCTGCGGCCAGCACCTGGAGCCGCTGGCGGACACCGGCTGCGCCGGCCTCGGCGTGGACTGGACCATGGACATGGGCGAGGCGAGACGACGAGTCGGCGACCGGGTTGCCCTGCAGGGCAACCTCGACCCGGCCGTCATGCTGACCACACCGGAAATCGTCGCCCGCGAGGCGCGCAGGGTACTGGAAAGTTTCGGCGATGGCCCGGGGCATATTTTCAACCTGGGGCATGGGATCACGCCAGAGGTCGATCCTGACAACGTGGCGGTGCTGGTGGAGACGGTGAAGAGCTGGGGGAAAGGTGAAAGGTAAAAGGTAAAAGGCAAAAACAATCTTTTCACCTTTCACCTTTCACCTTTTCGCCGCCCCTATTCCAGATCGAGAAAGCTTCTCAATTGCTCCGAACGGGTCGGATGCCGTAGCTTTCTCAGCGCCTTGGCTTCGATCTGGCGAATCCGTTCGCGGGTGACGTCGAACTGCTTGCCAACCTCCTCCAGCGTGTGGTCGGTGTTCATGTCGATGCCGAAGCGCATGCGCAGCACCTTGGCTTCGCGCGGGGTCAGGCCGCCGAGGACCTTCTGCACCGTGTCGGTCAGGCCGGTGGTGGTGGCGGTATCGACCGGTGAAAGTATATTGATGTCCTCAATGAAATCACCCAGGTGCGAATCTTCGTCATCGCCGATCGGGGTTTCCATCGAGATCGGTTCCTTGGCGATCTTCAGAACCTTGCGTACCTTGTCTTCCGGCATTTCCATCTTTACCGCAAGCTCGTCAGGCGTCGGCTCGCGACCCATTTCCTGCAGCATCTGGCGCGAAACGCGATTGAGCTTGTTGATGGTCTCGATCATGTGCACCGGAATGCGGATGGTGCGGGCCTGGTCGGCGATCGAGCGGGTGATGGCCTGTCGGATCCACCAGGTCGCATAGGTCGAGAACTTGTAACCGCGGCGGTATTCGAACTTGTCGACCGCCTTCATCAGGCCGATATTGCCTTCCTGGATCAGGTCGAGGAACTGCAGGCCGCGGTTGGTGTATTTCTTGGCAATCGAGATCACCAGGCGCAGGTTGGCCTCGACCATTTCCTTCTTGGCCCGACGGGCCATGGCCTCACCGATCGACATCGAGCGATTGAGCTCGCGCAACTCGGCAATGCTGACGCGCTGCGCCTTTTCAAAGCGTGCCAGGCGCTCCTGGAGGTCGGCAATCTCGCCTTCATGCTCCTGCAGCGCGCGGGCCCATTTGGTCTGGCGCTTGAGCAAGCCGGCCCGCCATTCGGGGTCGGCTTCGTTGTCCTGAAAGCTCTTGATGAATTCCTTGCGCGGCATGCCGGCGCGATCGACGCAGATGGTCATGATCTTGCGCTCGATATCGCGGATGATGGCCACGTGGAAGCGCATGCGGTCGATCAGGTGGTCAAACATGCGAGGCGGCAACTTCAGGCGCATGAACTGGTCTGAAATCTGCTCCTTCAGCTCGCGGGTTTTGTTGCCACTGGCACCATAACGGTCATACAACTTGATGAAGCTGGCCTGCAGACGCGCCATTTCTTCAAAGAACTGGATGACCTGTTCGGGATCCGGCCCGGTATTGACGGTTGGCGCCGGCTTGTCTTCGTCTTCTTCTTCCGGCTCATCCTGGAATTCGGCTTCCTCGGCCACCGCGGCTTCCATGGTGTCTTCAGAAATCAGATCCATTTCGGCCAGCAGGGTCGGGTCGATAAAACCGCTGACCAGCTCGTTCAGACGCTGATTGCCGGCTTTCCAGGATTCGGTTTCCCCCAGCAATTCGCTGACCGTACCCGGAAACCGGGACAGGGCCATGTTGACCTGATTGAGACCATCCTCGATCCGTTTGGCGATCAAAATTTCACCTTCACGGGTGAGCAGATCCACCGAGCCCATTTCGCGCATGTACATGCGCACCGGATCGGTGGTCCGACCGAGTTCGGATTCCACGGCCGCCAGGGCGGCTTCAGCCTCCTGTTGGGCCGTTTCATCATCGGTGTCGGTACTGGCCGTATCATTCAGGATCATCGCATCGGCATCTTCAGGCGCTTCTTCGAAGACCTTGATGCCCATGTCATTGATCATGTTGATGATGTCTTCGATCTGCTCGGGATCGACAATGTCATCGGGCAGGTGATCGTTGACCTGAGCGTAGGTCAGCCATTGACCCTGTTCACGGCCTTTTTCGATCAACTGCTTGAGCTGGGATGGTCGCGGTGCGTTTTCCATAAGAACTTGCTGGTATCTAGTTGTCACTGTCATCGAAACGCAGGCTCAAAAGCTCGCGCAGTTCAGCAGTCCCGGCATCATCCAGGCCACCGTCATTCAACTGGGCCTGTTGCAGCTCACGGACTCTTGCCTGTACCTGTAACCGCCGTATTCTGACCATGGTTTGCGCCAGAGCCGCCGGCATTTCTTCCTTCTCGCTGCAAACTTCCCGGGTGGCCAATTGGGACAACCAGAGTCCTTCCGGCCGATCTCGCCACATCTCAAGAAGCTTAGCCGTGGAAAGGTGGGGCCTGCCACGGCAAAAGTCA
>JBGTEC010000060.1:0-7830 GCA_041747995.1 Wenzhouxiangella sp. | reverse complement strand
GCCACCGACCTGCGCTTCGAGAAAGACCCGGATGCCGAACCCGACGATGAGCTTGCGCAAATGCAGCTGCGGCTCTTTTCCACTCTGCGCGAGGACGCCGAGCGTGAACGCGAGGAACGCCAGGAAGCTCAGGACGCCGCCCGCCTTGACCCGACCCGCTCGCCGGCGCCCTGGTACCTGGGCGACAAAATTCAACTGACCAGCTCCAGCCTGTCACCCGACGGCCGCTGGCTGCTGCTGGCCGTCCAGCCGGCCGAACCCAATCGCGGCCGCAGCGGGCGCATGCCGCACTACGTGACGGTCGACGGCTACATTGATATCGAAGATGTCCGCACCCGGGTCGGACGGAATGTGCCGCCGGCCCAATCACTGTGGCTGCTGGATCTGCAGGAACGCGAAAAGCACGAACTGAACCTGGACCACCTGCCGGCCATCCTGGAAGACCCGCTGGCCGAGCTCAAGGCCGAACAGGAGATCGACCCCCTGCCCGCCGATCAGGCCCGCGCTGTCAGCATGATGGGCATGCTATGGCACCCACTCAGCCACCGCGCCGCCATCATGATTCGGGCCAACGACAACAAGGACCGCTGGCTGGTCACGCTCGATCCGACCGAACCTGAACTCAATCCACGCCATCGTCTCAATGATCCGGCCTGGATCAACTGGTCGTTCAACGACTTCGGCTGGCTCGGCACCAGCGACGAGCTGTGGTTATTGTCCGAAGAGACCGGCTTCAGCCATCTCTTCACCGTCCACGCCGTCAACGGCCCGGCACTGCAACGCACCCGGGGCGAATTCGAAGTGATGGACCCGGTATTGAACGCCGAGGCCAACGGATTCTACCTGCTGTCGAACCGCGCCCATCCCAGCCAGTACGACCTGTACCGGCTGGATATGGACAGCGACGAACTGGTGCGCCTGACCGAGCAGGAAGCGATCGAATCGTTCGTCCTGCTGCCCGGCCACGACCAGATTTTGCTGCGCTACTCCGAATCCTACCTGCCAGCCCAGGTCGGGCTGATTGATCGCGCTGGCGGCGCCATCACGGCGCTGACCGATACCCGCAGCGAGATCTACCGCGAAATGACCTGGCAGGAGCCGCAAATCGTCGGCATCGAATCCAGCGCCGGGGCCGGGCCGATCTGGTCCAAGTTCTACCCGGCCCGGGCTGCATCGCCGACCGGTGGCAAGCACCCGGTGGTGATGTTCGTGCACGGCGCCGGCTACCTGCAGAACACGCTCAACCGCTACCCGCCGTATTTCCGCGAGCAGATGTTCCACAACCTGCTGACCGAGCGCGGCTACCACGTGCTCGACATGGATTTCCGCGCCAGCCGCGGTTACGGCCGCGACTGGCGCACCGCGATCTACCGCCAGATGGGCACGCCCGAACTGGAAGATCTGATCGACGGAGTCAACTGGCTGATCGAAAACCACGATGCCGACCCGGCCCGGGTCGGGTTGTACGGCGGCTCCTACGGCGGCTTCATGGCCTTCATGGCCCTGTTCCAGGCACCCGAGGTTTTCGCCGCGGGTGCGGCCCTGCGCCCGGTCACCGACTGGGTCCATTACAACCACCCCTACACCTCGAATATTCTCAACACCCCGCAGGTCGACCCGGTCGCCTACGAGCGGTCGTCACCCATTGAATTTGCCGAAGGCCTCGAAGGCCACCTGCTGATCACCCATGGCATGCTCGACGACAACGTCTTCTACCAGGACGTGGTTCGCCTCTCCCAGCGCCTGATCGAACTGGAAAAGGAAAACTGGGAGCTGGCCTCCTACCCGCTGGAGCGCCACGGATTCCAGCACCCGACGAGCTGGCTGGACCAGTACCGCCGGATCCTGAAACTGTTTGAAACCACCATCGGAGCGCAGTAACACATGAATGTTTTGATTACCGGCAACAGCAGCGGCCTCGGCCTCGGCCTGACCGAGGAGTTGATGGCGCGCGACGGCATCGTCTGGGGCATGAGCCGCAGCGGCTGTGCGCTCAAGTCCAAATTCGATGATGCCCTGCGTGACCAGCGCCAGGATCTCGGCACACTCAACACGCTCGAAGCCGGCCTGGATCAACTGCTGTCGGACTGTCTGCGGCTCGACCTGGTTGTCCTCAATGCCGGCATCCTGGGCCGGATCCAGGAGATGTCGTCAACCGATGTCCACGACCTGGAACACCTGATGCGAGTCAACGTGTGGTCGAACAAGATCATCCTCGACTGGCTGATCGAGCGCCAGTTGCCGGTGACCCAGATCATCGCCATCACCTCAGGTGCCGCGGTCAACATGAATTACGGCTGGGGCGGCTACTCGCTCTCCAAGGCCGCGCTCAATAACCTGGTCCAGCTCTATGCGCCGGAAATGCCCGATACCCACCTGACCGCGCTGGCGCCCGGCCTGATCGACACCGGCATGCAGGACTACCTGTGCGCCGAAGTCGACAGCGACGAATTTCCCTCGGTGCAGAAACTCAAGGACGCCCGCGGCACCGAGCACATGCCCGGCCCGCGCGATGCGGCCAAGAAGATCCTGGATTTGCTCGATGGCCTGCGAGATGACCATGAATCCGGCTCGTTCGTGGATATCCGGTCTCTTTAGGGGTGTGATGATAGTGGGCTGGTGAATGATGGCCGGGCTGCGTCAGTCTCCTCATCCGATCCTGGGCGGCCTGCTCCTGCTCGCCCTGGTGCTGAGTGGCTGCGCCGCCCTGCCCGCCCAGGATCGGATTGATACCAGCCCGATCGATACCAGCCGGCTCGAGCGCGAACTTGACCGGCTTGAAGCCCGCGGTTTTGCCGGCCAGGTCGTGGTCGTCCACGGTGATGAAGTTCTACTGAATAAAGGCTACGGCCTCATGGCCCCGGGCAGCGAACGCAAGATCGACACCGATGCGGTCATGCCGCTGGCCTCACTGACCAAACCCTTCACCGCCAGCGCCATCTTCGTCCTGGCCGCCGAAGGCCGCCTGGGTCTGGACGAGCCGATCGGAGATCATGTTCCCGGCCTGAACGACGCCTGGGGCCAGATACCGATTCGCCACTTCCTGACCCACACCGCCGGCCTGCCGGCCGAAATCATCAACCGCGCCTACGAGGGCGAGCCCCGCTTCGAGCCCATCGAGCGCGATGAACTGGTACGCCGCATCAACCAATTCGAACCGGACCACGCCCCCGGCGAGGGCTACAACTATTCCAACGTCGGTTACAACCTGCTCACCGTGCTGGTCGAACAACTGGCCGAAGAATCCTGGGAAGCCTTCCTGCGCGGCAGCCTGCTCGCCACGGCAGGCATCGATGGCATCGGCTTCCTCCTGCCCGGCTGGCCAAATGAGCAACTGGTCGTCGGCCGCAACGGATCACACCCGTCCGGCCACTATTTCGACCGCCCCCGCCTCGAAGATGGCCTCGGCTGGCACCTGCGCGGCGCCGGCGACCTGATGGCCCAACCCCACGGCATCATCAACTGGTGGCAAGCCATCCGCCACCAAACCTGGCTGTCCCCACCCTGGCTCGACGAATGGCTCACCCCCCAGATCAACAAACCCAATGGCACCCGCTACGGCTACGGCCTCCACTTCCGCGAAAGCCCCCACGGCCCCGTCACCGGCCACACCGGCGGCGACTACACCTTCGCCGTTGATTTTTCCTGGTTCACCGAGCTTGATGTCATGGTGTATATCGCAACGGCCAATGCGCGGTTTGAAGCGGATGTGTTGCGGGATGAGTTGCATCAGCTTTTGTTTAGACGTTGACACTTGGCTGGTTTGCTCGTCGTAGCAGGCTTTTAGAGCGTTTCGCCCCGCTTCGCTGATGGGCGAACTACTTTTGGCATACGCCCCAAAAGTAGTCAAAAGCGACGTTTTTGCCCGAGATGGCGCCCGCCTAGGGCGGGTCCCCTGCGCTTCTCGCGCCAGGCGGCGGTCGCTCAACTCGCTGACGCTCAGACACACGCTCCCTTGTTTCCGCCTGGCGCTGCGATGCTCGGCGCCATCAAGGGCGAAGGTCAAGAGCTCACAGTCAAAGGCATGAAAAGCGGCGCAGCTCCGCCGATGGTTGCTTTTGGCTTTGATCTTGATTTTGACTTTTACAAACCCCTCAACCTCTTTCGATGGGAATTGCCATAGACGCAGCCGAGAAGCGCAGGATTCAGCGGGAACAGGGAGCGTGTGTCTGAGCGAAGCGAGTTGAGCGACCGCCGCTTAATCCGAGCATCGCAGGGTACCCGTAGGGCAAGTCTCACGTGGCCCACCCAAAGCTCTTTTGGTGACTTTTGCAGCGCTTGGCAAAAGTCACTCGCCCTGCAAGCGAAGCGTGGGCGAAACGCTCTTAATGGCTACTTCGACGAGCAAATCAGCAACCGAGGAGCAAGCTCGACTCCCGATACCGACGCACCGACCACTGTCCGTCTCCCGTCTCCCGTCTTCCGTCTTCCGTCTTCCGACCTCCGGCCTCCGTCCTGTCACTTTCCCCACCCCAATCTCGTACTACCAGAAAGACAATAACCACAAGGAGGGCTCCCCCGTGGATTTCAAAATTGGACAAGTGCTTGGCCTGATGGCCAAGACCATGCCGTTTCTCATTTTTCGCTTTCTGATCTACTTCGCCATCACCCTGGCCTACATCCTGATGACCGGGATCGGCGCCGGGATTGGCTATGGCATCGGCCGGATCGCCACCGAGGACCCGGCCGGTTTCAGCATGTTCGGCGGCTTCATCGGCTTCGGCATCATCTCGGTCATCGCCTACCTGCTGCGCGAATACCTGCTCTACATGGTCAAGGCCGGCCACATCGCCGTGCTGGTCGAACTGATGGAAGGCAAGGAACTGCCCCAGGGTCGCGGCCAGATCGATTACGCCCAGAAGGTCGTGCGCGAGCGCTTCACCGAGTCGTCCGTCCTGTTCGGGGTCGATCAGTTGATCAAGGTGGTGCTGCGCGCCTTCAACCGCATCTTCTTCACCATCACCTCCTTCATCCCGATTCCCGGCGTGCAAGGCATTGCCAAGTTCATCAACACGGTCATCAACCTGTCGCTGACCTACCTCGATGAGGTAATCCTGGCCCACAACATCCGCACCCGGTCGGACAACCCCTGGCGCTCAAGCCGCACCGCGCTGATTCTCTATGCCCAGAACTACAAGGCGTTCCTGAAAAACGCCTTTTTTCTGGCCTTCATTATCTGGGGCCTGACGTTCCTGGTGTTCCTGCTGATCCTCGGACCCGTCCTGGCGATCGTCTCCTTTATCCCGGCCGTTGCCGGCCCGCTGACCCTGATCATCGCCCTGGTCCTGGCCTGGGGCATCAAGCAGGCCGTCATCGAGCCCATCGGAATGACGGCGCTAATGCAGGTGTTTTTCAAGGTGACCGAAGGGCAGCAGCCTAATCCGGAATGGGAGCGGAAGTTGGAGGGAGTTTCGAAGAAGTTTGGGACTTTTAAGGATAAAGCGCTGGATTGGGATCGGGAGAAGGGGACTAGTTCGACTCCTGCTGATGAGCCGGGGCAAGGTGGGGCGCCGGTTGGGGATCCGGTGGCTCCGTAAGGTTGCTACTGCCTGGTTGAGTTTGAGAGAGCCCGGACTTCGGGCTCTCTTTTGTTAGGTCCGCTTGTGCGGACCAAGGTCAAAGGCGGGTTTTGCCAACACGCTCCCCGCAATCCGGAACCCGGAACCCGGAACCCGTTTTTTTTCCTTGAACTGACGCCCCGCGTCATCCCGGACCTGATCCGGGACCTCGTTTCCTTGCGCCTTGAACCTTGAGCCTTTGTTCAAAACCGTTTCGCCCCGCTTCGCTGATGGGCGACGCACTTTTGGCATTCGCCCCAAAAGTGCGCAAAAGCGACGTGTGGCCTGGTGATGTCGCCCGCCGGAGGCGGGTCCCCTGTGCTTCTCGCGCCAGGCGGCGGTCGCTCAACTCTCTACGCTTCGCTGCGTTCAGACACACGCTCCCTTGGGTCCGCCTGGCGCTGTGATGCTCGGCGTCATTAAGGGCGGGGGTCATGGGCAACCAGCAAACCAGCAAACCAGCAAACCATCGAACTAGAGAACCGTCTTCCAACTTGCACCCCATCTCAGAACTCCCCATAATCGTCTATAGAAAACAACAATAGCCCCAAGGGGAGCCATGTGCATAACAGCCGAAGCCACGCGGCAATCGACCTCGACGGTCGTCTGCAATTTTATAGCCCACTGGCAGCGCTCAAGCGGTAAGCGGGTTCGAACGATGCGCGGTCAGCTTAACACCGGCCTGACGAATGCCAAATCTGGCTGGCAACTCCCACATGAAACTCTTTAGAGTCGTGACCCACCCTTTCAAAGCACATGTCGAACTTGGAGTTAACAAGAAACATCATATTCCTAAAAACTCCGCATTCAGGTTGCGATTATCCTACCTAATTCAACACGTCACGCGATCAAACATAAAAAAACATAGCGGGAATATCCTATGAGTGAACTTGCAATCGAAATCGAGCGCTTTATAGTCAGCGCAGAGAGTCCAGTAGCTTTCTGCGGCGCAGGTGTGTCGGCACGAGCAGGACTGCCTGTGTGGCATTCCTTACTGAGCAAGCTTGCGGAGCAATTCAAAGAAACAGATCGCACTACATTTGAACAAATGAAAGAAAAGTATATCCGAAGTTATATGGATGGCTTGAAAGAGAATATGCGACCTTGCTTGAGCGTGAAAGAAAAACCGGGCCGGTTCTTGAGCATGACGCAAAACAGCTAGCACTTCTATCGCTTGATATTGAAGCAGGATCGAGATCTCTTCTTGTAACCGCAGACCGGGGGCTTAGAAGGCTTATAGGTAATGGCCAGTATTCTGATCTAGCAAATCTGATGATTAGTCACGTAGGCTTAGTTCAATTCGTTGACCTTGTGATTGGGCGTGTATCGCACTCACGTTCCATGGCAAAGCTAATTTGGGGAACACAAAGCTCTTCGTTCGCAGAAGATGTTCGAGACCACCTTATAAATCGGGCACTGAAGCAGCAAGACGCGGCGTATATCATGCCTATGCATGACCTCGTCGATGAAATAGCAGAGGACTTAGTTTTCGAGATTGAGCGGAGAGGGCTTTCAATGGATTCAGACGAACTAGCAGCAAAGGAGGAGATCAACAGCATTTTTTCCCAATTTGAGGAGAGGTTTTTCGAGGGCATGCGCAGAGAATTGGAGCGCCGCTCCGACTGATCAGGACCTTTGGGGCAAGTCGGGATAGGCATTAATACAGGCAATTTGGGACGGAAATTCGGCAATTCGAGACAGGCATTGACTGAAAGAAACTGCGGCCGCCAGATCGCCAAGGGCCCTTATCACTGCATTTCGGGCAGGCATTAAATATGACTTTGGCCCGTGGATAAGCAGCGTGGCCAGACTGTGATACCCACCTAATGGCCCGATGATTGTAAGCAATATCAATGCCAACTGGAGGGCTGCGCCAGCCCTCCAGTTGGTGCGCTCTACCTAACCACGAACCAGGAATCTCCAAGCCTCATACCCATAATCTCGAGCATCAAGGACTCTGGAACTGTTCCGTACGCGTCGATATCGGCAAAACACCCACCGGTAACCCGGCGGAGGTGGTTTCACACTATTCATAGCGTATACCTCTTGTCTAATTGCCGGAAGGGAAAACTACCTCCAGCATTGTTTTAGTCAAAGGAATCCGCTATTCTTATAGTTCTGACGCTAAAAGGTTCCTGATTAGCGTCGTGTCTCAGTGACATACGGGTTGGTGTCCCGTAGAACGCTTTCGGTGAGAGTGCTACAGGCCACTGAGGCGACAATCAATTTGTGCATGATACCAGTCATCGTTCCTCGTCGATTGAAGCGCCAA
>JBGTEC010000059.1:0-2733 GCA_041747995.1 Wenzhouxiangella sp. | reverse complement strand
AATGGTGCTGAGGGTGGAGACGAAGGCCGAGGCGCCAAGCTGCGTGGCAACCAGGTGCTGGCCGTCTTCCTGGCTCATGCTGACTGCCGGTACGGAAGAGCAGGCACGGTTCGGGTTGCCGCCACAATCAAGCAGGCCGCCGAAGCCGCCGGGCTCGTTATTGTAAACGATGGCTGCGACGCCACCGCCAGCTTGAACAGCAGACACCTTGTCGCTGAAGGAAATCTGGCCACGCTCGCAAAGAACAGTCATACCGGACCAGTTGCCGGCGGACAGGCACAGACCACCGTCGACCAGGTTGCCGGTTGCCGTTGTCTTGGCTGAACGGTCCATCGGCGAAACCAGGTAGCTGCGGTCAACTTCAACAGCGGCGTCGGCAAACGGAGTCGTGCTCAGTACGCCGACGCCTGGCGCTGACAACTCAACCTGGTCGTTGCGCTGGGAAAAGCTGGCCAAGTCCTTGTTGATGTCGATGGCGGCAACCGAAACGACCGCGTCATAGGAAGCCGGATAGCTGTACGCCGTATTGCCGCTGTTGCCCGCTGCGGCGATCGAAAGAACGCCTTGGTCGAGCAGATCCTGGAAGCCCTGTGCCGCGGTGCTGCTGGCGGTTCCACCACCGAGGCTCATGTTGATCACGTTGGCGCCGGCGTCCTGACATTCGTAGGCCGCCTGGAGAACGCCAGAGGTGTAACTCCAGCCACAGGAACCTGAGGTCCAGTTGTCATCGCCAAAAACCTTAACGATATGCAGACCGACATTGCCGCCGGGCAGAACACCCAGCACGCCACCACCGTTGGCCAGCGCGGCGATGCTGCCGGTCACGTGCGTACCATGACCACAGGGGTCGATGAACGGATCGCCGCTACCAGAAAGGAAGCTGGCCGTCACGTTGGCCGACTGAAGGTCGGTATGGTCGATGTGATAGCCCGAATCAATAACGCACACTTTCTGGTTGCCGGCGAACTGGTCGCTGACCAGGTCACCCTGAACCATGGTCACGCCGAACGGCACCTCGTCAGCCATGGGGTAGACCCGGCTGTCGGCCTCAATGTTGATGATGTTCGGGTTGTTTTGCAGGCCTTGCAGTGCCTGGGCGGGGATGGTGATCGCCATGGCATTGACGCTGCGGTGGGTCATGTCGATCTCGACCCGTCCGCCGGCGGCCTGAATGGCGGCCTTGCCATTGCCGGCCGCGCCAGGCGCGAACTGAACAATATAGCGGTCGTCATCGGCGATGCTCGCGCCGGAGAAGACCAGGCCGGCAGCGCCCACTAGCGCAGGCAACCATGTTTTAGAATATTTCATTTGGGGATTCCTTCGATTTATAAAGTTGGAATTAGGGTTTGCTGGTATCTGGACCCTGTCCCTCGTCCCCAGGGATCCGGTTTGACTTCGTCAGTTTCAATTCCCACGCTCCGGTACAAGGTCCGAACGATCAAATTGAATACTTCTTTTCGTTGATTGGTAATGCCTATTGGCTCTTGACGATTTCGGAAAGTCGTGCTTTGTTTCCCTTTTACTTTGTGCACAGACTCAAATTTCTGTCAAGAGTTTTGCGTGACGTTTTTCACACTGTTGCGCCAGAAAAATGATCTCCATTCATGTCTGAAGCCCGGTGAAAAAACGTGTCCAGCGGGGAATTCGAGCAAACCCTGAGGATAGAAATTTTTTTGACTTGACCGTCGTCACGACCATCATTTTGATAGCCTGACGGTTTATCGCAGCAATCGGCGAACCATGAATCTATCTAAAAAGGGCAAATTCGGATCCGGGGCCCCAGCATTCCAGAACAGCTATGCGCGAATGCCGCCCAACTTCTATGATCGGCTTGAGCCAAAGCCGGTGCCTGCCCCGAGGCTGATTGAGGTCAATCTCGATCTTGCGATCTCTCTGGGCATCGATCCGGACTGGCTCTTCGGGCCGGAGGGTCTGGAATTTCTGGCTGGAAACCGACTTCCGCCATCTGCCGAGCCTTTGGCCATGGCCTATGCCGGGCACCAGTTCGGCAATTGGGTGCCGCGGCTGGGCGACGGTCGCGCACTGTTACTTGGCGAAGTCATTGACCGCGATGGCATGCGCCGGGATGTGCAACTCAAGGGCTCCGGGCCGACGCCGTATTCCCGGGGCGGCGATGGTCGCTCATCGATCGGCCCGGTCGTGCGTGAATACCTGGGCAGCGAAGCCATGGCCGCGCTGGGCATTCCCACCACACGGGCGTTGGGGGCAGTGGCCACCGGTGAGCAGGTGATGCGCGAGCGACCGGAACCCGGCGGCATCTTGTGCCGTGTGGCAACCAGCCATGTCAGGATCGGGACCTTCGAATACTTTGCCCGCAACAACCAGCCGGAGGCCGTCCGTCGGCTGGCCGACTACGTCATCAAGCGCCACTATCCGGCACTGGCCGACAGCGACCAGCCTTACCAGGCGTTACTCGACGCCGTCTTGACGCGAACCGCACATCTGGTTTCTTCATGGATGCTGGTCGGCTTTGTTCACGGTGTCATGAACACCGATAACAGCTCGATCGTCGGTGAAACAATCGACTACGGGCCCTTTGGTTACATCGACGCCTTCGATCCGGCCACAGTTTACAGCTACATTGATCGGCGCGGCCGTTACGCCTGGAATCAACAGCCCGGTATCGCCCACTGGAATCTGGCCCGACTGGCCGAATGCCTGCTCGGCCTGTTGGCCGATGACGAGCAAGCCGCGCTCGAAGTCGCCGACGAC
>JBGTEC010000058.1:0-4034 GCA_041747995.1 Wenzhouxiangella sp. | reverse complement strand
TTTTGCTGACGCCGAAACTTGCAATGGACTGCAGGATGACGGTGCCAACGCTGTTGAGCATGATGGCAAAGATCATGTAGGCAATGATCAGCGCCAGGATGATGCGTGCATGTTTCATGTCGATCACGATTCCGTATGAGGGGCGGGGCCCGGTTCGCCCCGGAATGGCCCTTCCCGCCAGCGGCAGGAAGGGCAGGGTTCCGCAATCAGAAGCGGTAGGTTACCGATGCTTCCGCACTGCGGCCGTCGATGGGCCGGCCGAGGAATACATTATCGGTGACACCGGAGCCAAGAACGCGCGTGTTGCCTTCGGTCAGGGCGAGTTCGTCGGTCACATTGACCGCCATCAGGCGCAGTTGCCAGTTATTTCGGAAGTCTGCGGTCAGGCCCAGGTCCAGCGTGTCATAGGACGGCAGCCGTTGCTCGTTGGCGATATCCGAGAAGCGCTTGCCGACGTGTGTCCAGGTGCCGAACAGTCGCAAATCCGCAATCTGGGTCGGAATGTGCAGGGTCGGCGTGAGGCGGAACTGGAAGTCGGGCTGGCGGCGGATGTTGTTGCCTGAGAACTCGTCGAAGTTCTTGTACTCGGCATCCATCCAGTTGCCGGTCAGGTGAACTTCGAAGTTGTGGGCCGGGCGGAGCAGCGCCTCGAATTCAATTCCCATCGCTTCGGAGCCGCCGATACGGGTGATGTTCATACCGTCGGCGAAAACCTGGAACGGCAGGCCCTTGAAGCGGTTGTAAAAACCGGTCAGGAACAGGCTGTAGTAGCGCCCGGAGGACTTGAAGCCGATTTCGTACTGATCGACTTGCTGGGTGTTGTCCTGGCCATCACGCAGGTTGTCGAACTGCGGGAAGAAGAAGCCGGAGTTGATCCGCGCGAACACACTGGAGTTCGATGTGACCAGGTAGTTCAGGCCGGCGGTCCAGGACGTGTCGGTATCGCTGAAATCAATCCTCCGGAATTCGCCGGTGGGCACCGAGGCATTGTTGTTGTGCAGAGTCAGCGGATTGCCATCCAGATTCACGTTGCTCACGTTTTCCACTCTGCCGTTGACGGTCTGCTTTTCCAGGCGCAGGCCGAGATCCAGACGCCAGGCGTCGGAAAACTCCCATTCATTGGCAATGAAACCGGCGATGTTGTCGCCTTTGTAATCCGCGTTGAGGGTGAAGAAGGATGCACCGCTGAAGCCTTCGCGAGTGACCTGCACGCCGTTGTCCAGCTCCACATCAATGCGGCGGGCATTGGGTTCGGCGGTCAACAGCATGTTGTTGCCCAACCACCATTGATCCTGCGCTTCGTAGTTGGCGTAGTAGAAGCCCACGGTCATAGTATTGCCGCGGAACAGTTCGCGCGACAGGCGGGTTTCGTTGGTAAACGACTGGATTTCCTTGTCGACGACCCAGAAGCCGGCTTCCATAACCTGCTGGTCGCCGGATACCGGTTGGCCGCCATTGAAGAAGCGGGCCGTGCCGCCGGTTGCCGGTCCGCCGGCGGCAGCCAGGATTTCGGGATCGGCATTGACGTTTTCGATCACACCGGCGATAAAGCTGTCCAGGGTGCGCGGCGTCGGGCCAGTGAACAGGCCGTTGGTCGGCGTATCGCCATCAAGGAAATGGAGGCGGTTGTTCAGGTCCCAGGCACCAAAGTTCAGGTCCAGCGTGGCGCCGAAGCTGGTCAGTTCGACACCGCGGCCGTCGGCCAGATCGGGCGTTATGGTACCGGGCGTATCCCCAGGACTAACCTGAATGTTCGGTCGACGGAAATCCCGGCTGATCAGGGTGTCGGAAGTCGGGTCGAAGCCCGGGAAGCCGCTGATGCCGCCGCCTTCGTTGATCAGCAGCGGAATGCCGGTGAAAAACGCGTTTTTGTCGTTGAGATACCGGCCGTACACGGTCAGCTCGCCATTGGCCAGAGTGTGTGTCAGCGTGCCGCTGATCTGACCGCCCTGGTTGGCTGAGAATTCCGTATCGCGCACGCCGTCGTCGTCGCGGTAGAAACCGCCGAGGCTGAAGGACCAGTTGTCGCTGATCGGGCCGCTGACAAAGCCGTCGAAGCGCTGCTTGCCTTCGCTGCCGAGCAGAACCCGACCCAGGCCTTCGAATTCAGGCCCGCCCTTCTTCTGGATCAGGTTGATGGTGGCGCCCGGCTGGCCGTTCGAGAACACCGGGCTGGGACCGCCGCGCAGCACTTCGACCCGCTCAATGGTCTGGTCCAGGCGGATCAGCGAGGAGTTTTCCAGAAACGACAGGGTGGGCGGTGGAAACACGGGCGAGCCATCCATCTGGAAGGTGACGAACGGCGCATCGGAGCCACCCGGAAAACCGCGCACGTCAATGTTGGCGCCGGTTTCTCCACCAGTCGATTCCACCCAGATGCCGGGTACGATCTTGAGCAGGTCCGCGGTACTGCGTGGTGCGGCGTCGTCAATTTCCTCAGCCGTTGCAGTAGTGACCGAGAAGCTGGCCTCATGCTGGCTCAGGCCGGCCGCGCGCGGCGACCCGCTGACGATCGTGATGCGGTCCACAGTGCCCTCCAGGCCCTGCTCGGTCTGCTCGTCTTCAGTTGTGGTTTGCGCTATCAGTGGAAGTGGCGCCAGTGCGGCACCGATGGCTGCGCTTAGAAGCAGCTTGCGGTATGTGTTCGATTGCATGATTCTAACCTCGCTATTGAATCTTAGTTGTGCTGATGGGCCGAATGCCCGTTTTTTTTTAGTTCAACCCAAGCTGCCGCTAGGCGGGCGATGGGCGTTTCTGCCAGACGAGTGCCGCTTGACGGGCAGCACATCGATACGAAATTGGTCGAGACCCGGGAGGATCGCGTCGGCTTCGGCAAGCTGGCTGCGCCTGCCAATTCCCAGTGCGACCATGCCAGCGGCTTTCAGCGCGGTGATGCCGGCTGGGGCATCCTCGATACCAAGACATGCGGCCGGCGCGGTGCCCAGGCCGTTGGCGGCCTGCAAAAAAAGCTCCGGGTCGGGCTTGCCGCGCCTGACCGCGGCCGGGTCGGCGATAAAGTCGAAGCAGTCGGCGATGCCCAGGCGTTGCAAAATGGTCGGCGCGTTGCGGCTGGCCGAGGCCAGGGCAATGCCAAGACCGGCCTGTCGCACCTGATCGAGGGCGGCTCGTGCACCCGGCAGCAGGCTGTCGGGTGAAATCATGTGCAGCGATTCGATGTAAAACGCGTTCTTGCGTTCGGTCAGTTCGTGCTTGTCCGGGTCGCTGAAGCGACTGGCCTGGTCACCGAGCAGCAATTCCAGCGAGGTTTGTCTGTCGACGCCCTTGAGCTGCTGATTGAGCTGGCGGTCGAACACAATTCCCAGCTCATCGGCCAGCCGCTTCCAGGCCAGATAGTGCAGTTCGGCGGTATCGGTCAATACGCCGTCCAGGTCGAAGATCACCGCCTCAAATGGTTGAGGGGGCTGCACAAGCGGCCAGCGCGCGGCCTCGGGCAGAGCGCGTCGCATGGGCTTGCCCGGATGCAGTTCCAGAGGCTCGCCATGGTGCAGGATCGTCGTTGGGTTGCCGGCAAGCAGACGATAATGCGCGCCATCGGGTTTGACGTGAAGTTCCAGCCGTCGTGTGCGCCAGCGAAAGGTCAGCCGGTAACCGCGCCACTCGGCCGGCAGCGCCGGCGAGAAGGCAATCGCGTCGGTCTGCAGTCGCGCTCCGGCCAGGCCGAACGCCAGGCATTGCCAGCTTGCGGCCATGGCCGCCATGTGAATGCCGTGATCGGTGTTGCTGTGCAGGTTCTTCAGATCGACATGGAGTGTTTCGTGGATGCCGGTCATCGCCGGTCCGGGCAGATTCAGGTCGGCGGCCAGGATTGCGAAGGATCCGGCCGACAGCGTGGAGTCATGGGTGGTGACCCCGGCGTAGTACTCGAAGCACCGGCGCTTGAGCTGACGGTCAATATCGTCCCCATCCATGATCAGCGCCTGGACGACATCGGCCTGCTTGCACACTTGGTGCCGGTACAGGGTCAGCGGATGATAGTGCAGCAGCAGCGGATAATGGTCGGCCGGCGTGGCGCC
>JBGTEC010000057.1:0-3326 GCA_041747995.1 Wenzhouxiangella sp. | reverse complement strand
GACGGTCAGACCACGGTACTCGGCAGCTACGGCAGAGTGGGCTGATTGAGCCACTGCGGCTACTTCAGCCACGACTGCTTTTTTCTGCACAAGAGTGAGCGCCATTGGCTACCTCCATCTATGTTTGAACAACCGGACCATTCCGGCTGTCCTTACTGCATTCCGGATTTCCGAAAAACCGGAAAACCGGACCGTTGGTGGCCGTTTCCAAAAATCGGAGCGGGCGACACCATCTGCGCGGGCGGTTGTGACACCATTACCGTTGCCGTTGAAATAACCGGCACCGACCCGCGGTCTTGGACGGGCGCTCCTTCTTACAAGAGCGACGCCCGCTTAAAGAATTCACCACAGAGAGCACAGAGGACACAGAGAAAAATCAAATCTTTCACTGTGCTCTAGCGGTCAATTCCTCAATCATCAATACTGCTACTTCAAAACCTCAGAACTATCACTGGATCCTCTGTGATCTCTGTGACTCTGTGGTTCAATCTCTTTCAATGATCAATCAACTACCGATAGAACTGGCATCGACTACCATGCCTGGGCCCATCGTGGTCGATACTGCGACCTTGCGCAGGTACTGACCCTTGGCGGCCGGCGGCTTGATCTTGTGCAGTTCGGCGACCAGCGCCTGGAGGTTCCCCTTCAGTGCGTCGGTTTCGAAGCTGGCCTTGCCGATGGTGGCGTGAATGATCCCGCCCTTGTCGGTGCGGAACTGGACCTGACCGGCTTTGGCATTCTTCACCGCGGTTTCGACATCAGGCGTCACCGTACCAACCTTCGGGTTCGGCATCAGGCCGCGTGGGCCCAGAACCGTGCCGAGGCGGCCGACAACGCGCATGGCGTCCGGCGTGGCGATGCATACATCAAAGTCGATCGTTCCACCCTTGATGCTTTCGGCAAGGTCATCGAAACCAACGATGTCGGCGCCAGCGGCCTTGGCTTTCTCTGCATTCTCGCCCTGGGCAAAAACGGCAACGCGGACGCTCTTGCCAGTGCCATTTGGCATGACCACAGCACCACGGACGACCTGGTCCGATTTGCGCGGATCAACGCCGAGACGAATGGCAACATCGACGCTCTCGGTAAACTTGAGCTTGCTCATGGATTTCAGGAGATCCAGCGCCTCATCCAGTGCATAGGACTTGCCGGGCTCGATCTGCTCGCGCATGGCGCGTACTCGTTTGCTTCTGGCCATTATTCGACTCCTTCCACGTTCAAGCCCATGCTGCGGGCGCTGCCAGCGATCGTGCGAATGGCTGCCTCAATATCGGCAGCCGTCAGATCAGGCTCCTTGAGCTTCGCGATTTCCTCGAGCTGGTCGCGGGTGACAGTACCAACCTTGCGGGTGTTCGGCTCGCCGCTACCCTTCTTCAGCTTTGCCGCTTTGAGCAACAAAACCGCGGCTGGCGGCGTCTTGGTGACGAACGTGAAACTGCGGTCGCTGTAAACGGTGATGATGACCGGAATCGGCATGCCCGCTTCCATGGACTGGGTCGCCGCATTGAACGACTTGCAGAACTCCATGATATTGACGCCGTGCTGACCCAGCGCCGGCCCAACGGGCGGGCTCGGGTTGGCCTGACCGGCAGGCACTTGAAGCTTGATATAGCTTTTTACTTTCTTCGCCATGACTCTCTATCTCCTCGGGTCCAGGCGCCGGAGTATTTCTCTCGCGGCTCCCCGTCAGGGTTGGTGAGGGTACGCCTGGCCACTGCCAGGATCGCCTCGATGAATTTACAGTTTCTCGACTTGCTGGAAGTCGAGTTCCACCGGCGTTGAGCGGCCGAAAATCGATACGGCTACGCGCAGGCGGCTTTTTTCGTAGTTGATCTCTTCGACCACACCACTGAAATCGTTAAACGGACCATCCGTGACCCGCACCATCTCGCCAGACTCGAACAGCACTTTGGGCCGCGGCTTGTCAACGCCTTCGGCTACTCGCTGCAGGATTACGTCGGCTTCGCGCTGGGTAATCGGCGCTGGGCGGTCCTGACGTCCGCCAATAAAGCCCATCACCTTGGGAACGTCTTTGACCAGGTGCCAGGTGTCATCGTTCATTTCCATTTCGACCAGGACGTATCCCGGGAAGAACTTGCGTTCGCTGCGCCGTTTGACGCCCTTCTTCATCTCCACCACTTCTTCGGTGGGAACGAGAATTTCGCCGAATTGATCTTCCATTTCGGCGCGGCGAATACGTTCTTCCAGCGACCGCTTGACCGACTTTTCAAATCCGGAATAGGCGTGTACGACGTACCACTGTTTGGCCATCAACTGCCCCCGGCCGCGCCGATCAGGCGCCGCACGATAAAGCCGAACAAACTGTCCATGATAAACAGCAGAATCGAGACGATGACCGTGATAACCAGCACCATCAAGGTTGTCTGAAGAGTCTCCGGCCAGGACGGCCAGACCACCTTGCGCCGTTCGACGTCTGTTTCTCGCATGAACGAAAACATCTCGCGGCCGCGAACGGTCTGACCAACCACGGCCAGGGCTACTCCCAGGGCCACCAGCAGACCGATGACGCGAACAAGCATCATGACGTCGCCGGCGAAATGGAAGAACCCGATAACGCCGGCCAGCAGGATCAACAGGCCAACGGCCCACAGCATATTGTCGCGTGGTGATGTCTTTTCGGCTGCCATATCTACATTGTCACCTTGATCGGTGGCAGGCGAGGAGGGACTCGAACCCCCAACCTGCGGTTTTGGAGACCGCTGCTCTGCCAGTTGAGCTACTCGCCTGTAAAAAACGATTTCAGGTTTCAGGTTTCAGGTTCAGCCCAGGGCAAGCGTCTTGCTAACCCTGGGCTTCCGGTTGCTGGTCGAGCCAGCTTCAACCCGATTCTCGAAACTCAAAACTTCCTTTATGCGTGAATTTTTGCAACCACGCCGGCGCCGACGGTGCGGCCACCTTCGCGAATCGCAAAACGCAGGCCTTCTTCCATCGCGATCGGCGCGATCAGTTCAACCTGCATCTGGATGTTGTCGCCTGGCATGACCATTTCGACACCTTCCGGCAGCTCGACCGAACCGGTCACATCCGTGGTCCGGAAATAGAACTGCGGACGATAACCCTTGAAAAACGGGGTATGACGGCCACCTTCTTCCTTGCTCAGGATATAGACCTCGCCTTCGAACTTGGTGTGCGGCTTGATCGTGCCGGGCTTGGCCAGAACCTGACCGCGCTCGACGTCGTCGCGCTTGGTACCGCGCAGCAGAACGCCAACGTTGTCTCCAGCCTGACCCTGATCAAGCAGCTTGCGAAACATTTCCACGCCGGTGCAGATCGTCTTGGTGGTGTCCTTGATGCCGACGATTTCA
>JBGTEC010000056.1:0-3352 GCA_041747995.1 Wenzhouxiangella sp. | reverse complement strand
TTTGCCGCGCACTTCGATGACGCCCTCGCGCTGCAGCGCGCTCATGGTGCGCGAGACCGTTTCAATCGTCAGGCCGAGGTAGTTGGCGATATCCCTGCGGTCCATGGTGAGGCGGAACTGCTCGGCATCGAGGTTGCGCCGTGCCAGGCGTCGCGACATGCTGAGCAGGAACAGCGCGACGCGCGTACGCGCATCCAGGCGGCCCACCACCAGCAATAGCTCGCGGGTTTCGACCATTTCCTCCGACAGCAGGCGCAGCATGACCTGGTTGAGCTTGGGGCTCTTGTTCAACATGGTCATGAAATCCCGGAACGGGATCTCGCAGGTGCGGCTGTCTTCCAGGGCGACGGCGAAGCCTGGGTGAGTTTCATTGGCAAAACCGTCCAGCCCGATGATCTCCCCCGGCAGGTAGAACCCGGAAACGATCTCGTCGCCATCCTGCGACAACTGGTAGGCCTTGACCGAACCCGAGCGCACGACTGTGACCGACTTGAGCGGCTGGCCACCGTGGAACAAGTGCGTGTTCCGTTCGGTCGGCTGCTGACGCTTGAGTACCTTGTTCAGGTCAGCGAGTTCATCGGATGATATTTCCTGGGCAAAGCACAGATTAAACAGGGCGCAGTCTTCGCACCTGGTCTCGCTCTGGCCGATTTCGTGAAGCGTGGTTTTGTCTGTCATTCTACTCGCCAAGGCGACTATTCATTCAGTGTAACAGCACCAGATGAAGCACATTGGTCTAGACGATTCTGGAGAATCTTCCGCTGGACTGCACGGATGGAGCCAGGTAGCTATCGAAGATTTTTGCGATAGCGCGCAGAAACAACAGCCCGCTGCTGGTTACATTGAATCCTTCCTCTGTCCATTCGACCAGCCCATCGCCGCATAGTGCCTCGATGCGGTCCAGTTCATTGCCGAAATAGCGCCTGAAGGACAGCTGAAATGACCTTTCGAATTGTTTGAATACCAACTCGCCGGTACACATGATGCGATCAATGATCTCGGCCCGGAGGCGGTCATCCACGGTGCGGAGCAGGCCGCGAGCGGTCGGCATGCGACCTTCGAGCAGGGCAATCGCCCAGTCGTCGAGTTTGCGCTGATTCTGGGCGAAACAGTCGCCGACCTGGCTGATGGCGCTGGGGCCGAAGCTGACCAGATCGAGTCCGCCATGGGTGGAATAGCCCTGGAAATTGCGCACCAGGGTGCCGTCCTGCCGGGCCTTCACCAGCGAGTCGTCAGGCAGGGCGAAATGGTCCATGCCGATGAACTCGTAGCCGGCGTCCATCAGTCGGGTCAGGGTGTTGCGGAAAATCGCCAGTTTGACCGTCGGCGTCGGCAATAGCGTCTCGTCAATGCGTTGTTGCGCCTTGAACAAGTGCGGCAAGTGAGCGTAATTGAACAGCGAGATGCGGTCGGGCCGCAAGCTGATGATGGTGTCGATGGTGCGTCCAAAACCCGCCGTGGTCTGCAGTGGCAGTCCGTAGATCAAATCGACGCTGATCGACTTGAAGCCGACCGCCCGCGCCGCGCCGATCGTTGCGCTGACCATGGCCGTATCATGAATGCGATTGACTGCCTGCTGCACATCGGGCTCGAGGTCCTGGATGCCGATCGACAAGCGATTGAAGCCGATTCTGCGCAACTCGGCGATGCCGGCCGGATCAATCGTTCGCGGATCGATCTCGACCCCGATCTCGGCTTCCGGATCGAACGGAAAATGGGTCTGGAGCATATGCATCAACTGGCCAAGCTGGGCAACCGACAAGAATGTCGGCGTACCCCCGCCCAGATGAAGCTGACGGACAAGGCGGTCTTCATCAAAGCGTGGAGAAACCAGGTCCAGTTCCCGACCAAGGGTGTGCAGAAATTCGGCCCCCGCCGTCAGCGAGCGGGTGATGACCCGATTGCAGCCGCAGTAGAAACAAGGGTTGGCGCAAAACGGCACATGAACGTAAAGCGACAGGTCAGCCGGGATCGGCAACTGGTTGCTTTCCAGAATGGCGGCGCAATAGTCCTTTTCGCCGAACTGGTCGTTGAACTGCGGCGCGGTGGGATAGGAGGTGTAACGCGGGCCTTCGCCACCGTATTTCTCGATCAGTTCAATATCAAAGGTTGGTCGCATCAGTTCAGACATCACACATTACCGCCGCATCGGGACCATTGTTCGTTTGAAGGTATGGAAAGAGTAGCGGGCCGGCGTCTGCAAGGATTTGACCGGCGTCAAATGATCCTGGCACACGTCTTGCCGGTGGCCGGCATTTCGGCCGGGTGGGCTACACTGTCCGGTCTGATTTTTTTGGAGTTTGTCGCGTGAACCGACTTTTTACTGTTTTGATCGTGATCCTGTCCGTCCTGCTGGCATTACCGATGAACGCCCGGGGCGGTGATGGGGCGGAGTCGACCGGACCCGAGATCGAGATCGATCAGGTTCTGGCGCTCGGCCCGCTGCCGATCGGCGTCGATCAGCTCAACGAAAGCGCCAAGGCCGACGAAGTTCGTCGAGCCCTGGTGATGCAGCTCATTCAGCCTGGTCTGCCGCGCGTTGGCCAACAGCTGCGACTGTTCGGCGAACAAATCGCCTGGCGAGCCGTCACGCCGAATGCCGTATCAGGCGAGGGCCTGACGCTCTGGGCGTTCAACCTTGAGGCCGATCGTTTTGTCCTTGGCAAACTCAAGATTGCAAACCTGGCCGGATTGCATGTGTTCCATAACGGCCAGTCGATCACTAACGGCAATGGCACGGTCGAGCTCAAGCTGGTGGCCGGTAGTCACAGTTTCTGGTTGCTGCACGAAGGCGGGGCCAATGACGATCCGCCCAGCATGAGCTGGGAGGGGCAGGACGAGTACGACCTGATCACCGTGCATGTCGAGCCGAAGCGCCGGGTTTCAGCCGAGATGCTCACCAATGCCGAAACCGTGAACAACATGGCTCTGTCAGCCGACGGCCGTTTCCTGGCCCTGGCCTTTAACGGACGGAGCGACGAGGCCGATCTGGACCTGCGGCGGATGGAAATACGCGACCTTCAAGAGCAGAAAGCCGTTCGCCAGTGGACCACCTCAATACCCGGCGCGCTGGCCTGGAGCCCGGATAATCGCTGGCTGGCAATCCAGGAAGGCGATAACCTGTGGTTGCACGAATTTGAAAGCGGCCAGGCCCGCCTGCTGCTGGCCAGGCACGAGCGAATCGGCGCCTGGCGCTGGCATCCGGACAGCAGTTCGATCATCTTCGCCTGGACCGAAGCCTTCGAGGCGGATAACGAGAAACGTCGCCGCCTCCGCTCGCTGGAGGATCGCTGGGCCAATTTCCGCGACAACAGCCAGCTCTACCAGGTCGATGCGGCCAGCGGCCTGATCC
>JBGTEC010000055.1:0-4004 GCA_041747995.1 Wenzhouxiangella sp. | reverse complement strand
CAGAAAAAATGATTTTGTGCAGTCTTGTGCTTGCACATCGGCCGAAAGCTGGCACAATGGCCCGGTTTACCTACTTCTGCGAAAGGTTATGCCGAAAGACGATCATATAGAGATGGAAGGCAAGGTGCTCGACACCCTGCCCAATACGATGTTCCGGGTTGAGCTCGACAACGGGCATGTCATCACCGCCCATATCTCCGGGCGCATGCGCAAGAATTACATCCGCATCCTGACCGGTGACCGGGTCAAGGTGGAAATGACGCCTTACGACCTGTCGAAGGGCCGCATCACCTACCGCATGAAGTAAGCTCTGCTTAAACGTCGGGCTTTTCAGTTGTCCGGCGTGGCCGATACCGTTTCCCGGTCGGACCCGGACCGTATAGCCAGATCCAGCTTCTGGCCGTCTTCGGCCAGGCTTACACTGACGACACCGCCTTTCTCCGACAACTCGCCAAACAGCAATTCATCGGCCAGCGGACGCTTGATGCTGTCCTGAATCACCCGCTTCATCGGCCGCGCACCCATCTGGTCATCGAAGCCATGCTCTGCCAGCCAGCGTCGAGCCGGTTTGGAAACCTCCAGGGTCACACCCTTGTCGGCAAGTTGGTTCTCCAGCTCCATCAGGAACTTGTCCACAACCTGCAAGATAATCTCGAACGGCAGGGAGTGGAACTGGATCACCGAATCCAGCCGATTTCGGAACTCCGGCGTGAACTGTCGGCGAATGGCTTCCATACCGTCCGGGCTGTGATCGGCCTTGGTAAAACCGATGCCGCGCCGGTTCATCAACGAGGCCCCCGCGTTGGTCGTCATGACCAGGATCACGTTGCGGAAGTCGGCTGAGCGCCCGTTGGCATCGGTCAGCTTGCCATGATCCATGATCTGCAGCAGGAGGTTGTAGACATCCGGATGGGCTTTTTCGATTTCATCCAGCAGAAGCACGGCATGCGGAGTCTGGGTGACGGCCTCGGTCAGGAGGCCACCGCGATCGAAGCCGACATAGCCCGGGGGCGCACCGACGAGACGCGAAACCGAATGAGCTTCCATGTATTCGGACATGTCGAAGCGGATCAACTCGATCCCCAGGGTCATTGCCAACTGACGGGTCACTTCGGTCTTGCCGACGCCAGTTGGACCGGCGAACAGGAAGTTCCCAATTGGCCGGTCGGCGTCCGCCAGGCCCGACCGCGACATCTTTATTGCCGAGGCCAGGGTGGTGATGGCCTCGTCCTGCCCGAACACGACCATTTTCAGATCCCGTTCCAGGGTCTTGAGCGCGTCCCGATCCGATCGTGAAACCTGACGCGGCGGGATACGCGCCATACGCGCAACGACATCCTCGATCTCGTGCACGCCCAGCGTTTTCAAACGGTCCGACTCCGGCTTGAGCCGCTCGCGAGCGCCAGCCTCGTCAATTACGTCGATTGCCTTGTCAGGCAGGTGGCGATCGTTGATGTGCCGCGCCGACAGGGTGGCGGCCGCCTCCAGCGCTTCCGGAGAATAGGTGACGCCATGGTGTGCCTCGAAACGGTACTTGAGGCCATTGAGAATCTCGATGGTCTCGCCCACCGATGGCTCGACGATGTCGATTTTCTGGAAACGCCGTGCCAGCGCCCGGTCCTTTTCGAATACGCCACGATACTCGTCGAACGTGGTCGACCCAATACAGCGCAACTCACCATTGGCGAGCACCGGCTTGATCAGGTTGGAGGCGTCCATCACCCCGCCGGAAGCCGCTCCGGCGCCAATGATGGTGTGGATTTCGTCAATGAACAGTACTGACTTGTCGCGGTCGCGCAACTCGGCCAGTACCGCTTTCAGACGTTTCTCGAAGTCGCCGCGATATTTGGTTCCAGCCAGTAGCGCGCCCAGGTCAAGCGCCCAGATTTCAGCGTCGAACAAAACATCGGGGACGTCGCCCTCGACGATCCGACGCGCCAGGCCTTCGGCCAGTGCTGTTTTGCCGACCCCGGATTCGCCGACGTACAGCGGGTTGTTCTTGCGCCGTCGACACAGAATCTGGATTGTCCGCTCGACTTCGAGCGCTCGCCCGATCAGAGGGTCGATTCGATCGGCCCGCGCCCGCTCGTTCAAATTGGTGGCGTAGGCGGCGAGCGCCGACTTGCCATCCTCGCCCTGACCTTCAGGGCGTTCGCCCGTGATCGACGGATCCGGCATTTCACCTTCCTTCTTGGCGATGCCGTGGGCAATGAAGTTCACGACGTCCAGACGTGAAAGATCCTGCTTGCTCAGCAGGTAAACGGCATGCGAATCCTTTTCGCCAAACATCGCGACCAGCACGTTGGCGCCAAGCACTTCCTTGCGCTCGGCAGATTGAACGTGGTACAGCGCACGTTGCAACACCCGCTGAAAACCAACAGTGGGCTGGGTGTCACGCTGATCGCCGGCCGACAGGACCGGGATTGTTTCGTCGAGAATCTGAGCCAACTCGCGCCCCAGTAGCTTGATATCGACACCGCAAGCGTCCAGTACCCCTCGCGCCGAATGATTATCCAGCATAGCCAGAAGAAGATGTTCTACGGTGAGGAACTCGTGCCGCTTGCTACGGGCCGTGTGGTAGGCCTGCGAAATGGATAGTTCCAGGTCCTTGCTGAACATGATTTGAAAAACCTCTCTGCGTCAACGCTATGACCAGTATGGCGGAAGATGATTCCTGTCGGGGCGACAATTAGCCGGTATTAATCACCAGCTTCTTCCAGAGTTGATTGCAGGGGGTGCTCATGCTCACGGGCGTAGTCATTAACCATGACGACCTTGGTTTCGGCGATCTCGTAGGTATAGACGCCGGCCACGCCGCGACCGCGTGTATGAACATGCAACATCACGCTGGTGGCCTTGTCGTGCGACAGGCCGAAAAAACGCTTCAGGACCTTGACGACAAATTCCATCGGCGTGTAATCGTCATTAAGAATAACGACCTTGTACAGGGGTGGCTTGCTGACCTTGGGCCGGGCTTCCTGTAGCGCCAGGCCGTCGCCGGACTCGCCGCCCGAATGTTGTTCCTTGTCGCTCATGGCGTGCCGCAGTATGGCTCATTGGAATGAACAACATACTGCGGCACACGCGAGCCCTTTTCAAGGCATCACCGTCACGCCGAGCCTTGACCGTCAGCCAGAAGCGGCTTCGTCGAACTGATCTTCCTCGGTGGAACCAGACAGCGCACCCAGCGAAGATTGACCTGCACTGATGGCCTGGGCCAGTTGATCGAAGTACCCAGTGCCGACCTCACGCTGATGGCGGGTGGCGGTGTAGCCCTGTGCTTCAGCGGCGAACTCAGCTTCCTGCAACTCTACATAGGCGCTCATCTGGCGCGCCTTGTAGCCGCGGGCCAGTTGGAACATCGAGTGGTTGAGGGCATGGAAACCGGCCAGAGTGATGAACTGGAACTTGTAGCCCATGGCACCGAGCTCGTTCTGGAAGCGGGCGATATCGGTATCCGACAGGTTCTTTCTCCAGTTGAAGCTGGGCGAGCAGTTGTAGGCCAGCATCTTGTCGGGAAACTCGGCGCGGATGGCTTCGCTGAAGGCTTTCGCCTGGCCCAGGTCCGGAGTCGAGGTTTCGCACCAGATCAGGTCGGCATAGGGTGCATAGGCCAGTCCGCGGGCGATGGCCTGATCAAGTCCGGCCCGGGTCCGGAAGAAGCCTTCGACCGTGCGCTCGCCCGTCGTGAATTCGGTGTCGCGTCCATCGACATCCGAAGTGATCAGATCGGCGCCCATGGCATCGGTACGGGCCACGATAATAGTTGGCACGTTGCAGATATCGGCCGCCAGGCGCGCTGCAATCAGTTTTTGCACCGCTTCCTGGGTTGGCACCAGGACCTTGCCGCCCATGTGGCCGCATTTCTTGGCCGATGCCAGTTGATCTTCAAAGTGCACGCCGGCGGCGCCCGCATCGATCATATCCTTCATCAG
This sequence comes from Wenzhouxiangella sp., assembly GCA_041747995.1. Classification (GTDB taxonomy): domain Bacteria; phylum Pseudomonadota; class Gammaproteobacteria; order Xanthomonadales; family Wenzhouxiangellaceae; genus Wenzhouxiangella. Next base: position 69 of record JBGTEC010000055.1, on the reverse strand, counting down.
CTCGTGGGCATTGAGCACGCCGCCGAAGCCAGCCTCGGCATCGGCAATGATCGGCGCGAACCAGTCGAT
>JBGTEC010000054.1:0-2040 GCA_041747995.1 Wenzhouxiangella sp. | reverse complement strand
GCCGGTCGACAACCTGAAGCTTAAGAGAACGGATTTATCATGAGAAGCAGAACAACCATGATCGGCTTGATCCTGCTGAGCCTGCTGCTGACCGGCTGCGCCGCACGCCAGGTTCAGGATTCATTGGCTGGCTCCACTGCGCAGCGACTGGTGACACACGCCATTGATGACCTGGTAAGCAAACTGTCACCAGACGACTTCGAACCGCTGCGCGGCCAGCAACTGTACATCAACAGCAACTTCATCGAATACCACAGCCTTCGCCACTATGCCGACCGGCGCCTGGCCGTGGAACTGGAAAATCGCTTCGGCATTCACCTGGCGGAAGACCGCTTGACCGCCGATCAGGTCTTGAACGTGTTCTACACCTCGCTGGGCACCGATCAGGGCCTGCTGGGCTTTTTCATTCCGCTGGGCTTTGTCCCCGGTTTCGAGGAGGGTACGCGTATTAATCTGATCACCCTGGAGCAGTTCCATGGCGTGGCCGAGATGTATTACTTTCTCGGCCCGGCTGGCAACGGGCAACGCAGCGACACCATCCAGGCGCGCACACGGACCGATGCTCTGGGATTGCCGATCATCACCATTCCAATCACCAACATTGACCGCCGCGCCGACCGCTAGTGTACCCGGCCTACTCCCGCTCACGCATGGCGCTCGCGGCCAGTTCAAGCCACTGATCCATTGAACGGTCGGGGGCGTCGTTCGCCTGCCGGAATGCTGCCGCCAGCCGCTTTCCCTCCTCGACACCCCATTGGTCAAACGGGTTGACACCCCAGAACACCGACACGGCAAACACCGCATGTTCGAAGGTGGCCAGCAGATACCCCAGGTTTTGCGGTGTCACCGACTCGGTCAACAACAGCGCCACGGGTCGGTTGCCCGGCAGGCGCTGGTAGCTCTCGCCACGGGCGCTCCCCCGGGCAAACGCCGTTGCCTGGGCCAGCAGATGCGCCAGTTGAGTCTTGTGCCAGCCTGAACTCGAGCTCGAATCGGCGAGGCTGCCGACCAGGACAAGAGGGTGAGTGTCCTGGCCCTGATGCAGGGCCTGAAAAATCGAGTGCTGCAGATCGGTGCCGCGACCACCGAATATCAGCGGCGAACTGGACTGGTTCAGTGGCCGGTGCTCAGTATCCACGCCCTTTCCCAGGCTCTCCATAACCAGTTGCTGCAGATAGTCGGCCAGCAGCGCCAGACGCGGCTCGTAACTCACCACGCCCAGTGTCGGCAAATCCAGATCGCGGCGCAGGAAATGCATGATGAGGCTGATCACGACGGCAAGGCTGGCCTGGTCCCGATTGTCAGCACAAGCGTCGCGAAAATCCTGATCAGCCTGGCGGGCGCCGGCCATCAGATCCCGGAAGCGCTGGCAACCAATCCTGGCCGCGGCACTGACCCCTACAGACGACCATAATGAGAATCGCCCCCCCGTCCAGGATGGGAAGGCCAGCACGCCGCTTTCCCGGATGCCGAAAGACCGGGCCCGTTCCGGGTTGGCCGTGGCCGCCCAGGCCTGGTTTTCAAACCGATCACCCAGCCAGTCACGAACACGCGCGGCCTGGGACAGGGATTCTTCTGTGGAGAACGACTTCGAGGCGATAACCACACCGGTACGTGCCGGATCAAGGCCGCGGATCAGGCGGTCGAAGCGCCGGCCATCCAGGGTCGACAACCAATGCACGCGTATCGCGCTGTCGTCTTCATCGAGTGCGTCGGCAACCAGCCTGGGGCCAAGATCCGATCCGCCAATACCGATATGCAGCAAGTCGGTCAGGCCGGCCTGACCCGAGTGAAAGCGCTCGGCCGCATCCAGAAATCGTTCGCGATCCCTGGTTGCGTCGGCGTGGCTGACCGTGGCGATGTCGGCGGAAGCATGGGCGGGGGAATTGGCTAATTGGCCGCCGCGCAGCGCGACGTGCAGTGCCGGCTGGTTTTCGCTGGTATTGACCGATTCGCCCGCGAACAGTCGCTGGACAGCGATGGGAAGGTCTCTTTTTCCGGGAAGCTCAAACAAATGAGCGCGCCCCTGGTCGGTCAGGG
>JBGTEC010000053.1:0-4055 GCA_041747995.1 Wenzhouxiangella sp. | reverse complement strand
GATCGCCAGGAGATCCTGCGCACGGCGATCTACGCTCAGCACCTGGCCGGTCAGCCGGTGGACCAGACCATGGCCGCCGCCGGCAAGCGCCATTACGACATGTTGTGCGCCGCCTGCCACGGGCCGGAAGGTCGCGGCAATCCCATGCTTGGCGCTCCCGACCTGACCGCCGGCGCCTACATCTATGGCAGTGGCCTTGCCAGTATCCAGCAGACCATAGCCGATGGTCGCCAGGGCGTGAAGCCGGGACAGAAGTAACTGCTCGGTGAGGCACGAACCCGCCTGGTCACGGCCTATGTGCTGAGCCTGAATGGCGGCCCAGACAACACTGATGAAAGGAGTCGCGAAGAGATTGCCCGTCACAACAGCGATAACAACGCTTATGACGATGATCATGTCAGCGCCCTCCAGACATCGGGCGAGAGCGACTATGACTGACCGGTCGGGCGTCACGCCGACCATGCCGGTCGGCAACGATCCACCGCCCCGGCCCCTGGTCCAACGCCTGGGGGCCATACTGTGGCCATCGTTTTTTGCTGCCGGTGTCGCGACCGTCGTCTTTTTCGCCTTCGTCGACCCCCTTATCCTGCGCGATATCACCTTCCCGGAGATGGACATCTCGCGCCAGGGCGGCTACAGCATTGCGTTCTTTCTGTTCTGGTCGGCCACCGCCTCGTCCAGCCTGTTCACCTGGTTTCTGCTGCGACCCAGCAGCCGTTTTCGCAAGGCCAGAGCCACAAGGTCAGGACACGCGCCTGATTCATGAGCCTGCAGCCCGCCGGCAGCGAGACCATCCCGCTGTTCATCAAGCCGCCCAAGGTTTATCCGCGCGAAACCTCCGGTCGATTTGCCCACATGCGACTGATTGCCGCCTGGGTGCTGCTGGGCCTGTTCTACGTCCTGCCCTGGATCAACTGGGGTGGCAACCAGGTGGTGCTGTTCGATCTGCCCGGCCGCCAGTTTCACTTCTTCGGAATCACCCTCTGGCCGCAGGACCTGTTCATACTATCGCTGCTGCTGGCCATGGCGGCCCTGTCGCTGTTCTTCTTTACCGCCCTGGCCGGTCGTTTGTGGTGCGGTTACGCCTGCCCGCAGACGGTCTGGACCGAAACTTATCTGTGGATGGAACGGGTCACCGAAGGCTCGCGCAACAAGCGCATCAAGCTCGACAAGAGCCCCTGGACGCGGGAGAAACTGGCGCGCAAGTCAGCCAAGCAGTTCCTGTGGATCGGGTTTGCCCTGTGGACCGGTTTTACCTTTGTCGGCTTTTTTGTTCCGATCCGTGATCTAGGACCCCGCGTACTGAGCTTCGATCTGGGCGGCTGGGAGACATTCTGGATGCTGTTTTATGGCTTTGCCACCTACGGCAACGCCGGCTATCTGCGCGAGCAGGTATGTAAATACATGTGTCCGTACGCGCGCTTCCAGTCGGCCATGTTCGACGATAACAGCCTGATCATTGCCTATGACGAGGCGCGTGGTGAGCCTCGCGGCGGCCGGCGCCGGGACGCCGAGCCGGTCGCGCTGGGCCTGGGTGATTGTATCGACTGCATGGCCTGTGTTCATGTCTGTCCGACCGGCATCGACATCCGCGATGGCCTGCAGATCGAATGCATCGCTTGCGCGGCCTGTGTCGATGTCTGCGACCAGGTGATGGACAAGATGGGGTATCCGCGCGGTCTGGTTCGCTATACGACCGACAATGCGGTGCAGGGCAGGCCGACCCGGATCCTGCGGCCGCGCCTGTTCATCTACTTTTTTGCCCTGCTGGCGCTGGCGACTCTGATCGGGGTGATTCTGACCGGTCGCGAGCCCCTGATCGCCGATGTGCATCGTGACCGCACCGCGCTGTACCGCGTGGTCGGCGCCGCGCTGGAAAATTCCTACAGCCTCAGACTGACAAACCGGTCCGATGCGCCCTTGACCGTGACCGTCGATGCCCGCGGGCTGGATGGCCTGCGCGTGATCGAGCCGACCGAACCGATTCAGGTTCAGCCTGGCCAGACCGCCGATGTCGCTCTGACCGTGGCCGTCCCGCTGCTGGCCAGCGATCCCGGCATGTGGCCGATGACAATCAGTGTCAATATGTCGAACTTTGATCGTCTGATCAGTGTCGAAACCCGCTTTTACATCCCCCTGAATCCGGACTGAAAGGAATATGCAGCAAAGCGATATCAATCCCTGGTACCGGGAGCCCTGGCCCTGGATCATTCTCGGTCTGCTCGGGCTTGGCATCGTTGCCGGCTCCACCCTGGCCTTGATCGCTCTGTCCAGTCCACCGGAGATGGTGACCGGCGAGTACGAGCGGCTCGGTCGCGGCATCACCGATATGAGAAGCAGAACCGAAACAGCCCGGGCGTTGGGACTGACCGGGCAGATCGTCATCGAGCCAGGCCAGGTGTCGCTCAGTCTCGAGGCTGATGATACACACGGACTGCCGGAGAGCCTCCTGGTCCTGTTTCAGCATCCGGCCGTCCAGGATCGTGATTCCACCATCCACCTCCAGCAAACGGGGCCGGGTGAGTATTCGGCGACCCTTGACGCATCGCCGCATGAGCGCGTGCACGTGATCGTCACCGACCTCGCCCAGACTTGGTGGTTGGCGGGACGCATGAGCGGCGACCAGCCAGTCGAGCTGGTACCCAAGCGTCTCTGAATCAAGTGCCTGTGAACGCTGTCGTTTCCCATTCAGGCCTCTCTCCCTGCTGGCATTGCGGTGAGGCCATCCCGGCCGGCGTGCAGATCAAGGTCGAGATCGGCGGCCTGGATCGGCCGATGTGCTGCCACGGCTGCCAGAGCGTGGCCCGATTGATCGATACGGCGGGCCTGACGCGCTATTACGAATTTCGCGACGCCTTGCCCGAGCGACCCGAAGTCGAGGCATCCGAACCCGGTGATTTCGCCGCCTGGGATCGGCCGGCGGTGCTGGCGCACTACGGCAGAAGCGACTGTGATCGGCAGTATCGGCTGAGCCTGGTGCTCGAGAACGTCCATTGCGCTGCCTGTGCCTGGCTGATTCACCGATTTGTCGGTGCGCTGCCGGGGGTGGCCGAAATCCGTCTGGATATCACCGACGGCCGCGCCCACCTGGTCTGGGATCCGGACAAGACACCATTGAGCGTCATTGCCGCTCGCCTGGCCTCGCTGGGTTACCAGCCGCACCTGGACTCACCCGTCGCTGGTGCGACCCGCAACCAGACCGAGCGCCGCGCCATGCTCAAGTACATCGTGGTCGCCGGGCTGGGCATGATGCAGGTCATGAGCTACGCGCTGGCCGTCTATATCGGCGCCTGGCAGGATCTCGACCACCAGTCCGAACGCTTTTTTCAGCTCATCAGCATGATCGTGGCCGTGCCGGTGGCACTCTACGCCGGACAGCTGTTCTACAAGTCAGCCTGGCGCACCCTGATCCAGGGGCGCATGGGGATGGACGTGCCGGTTGCCGCGGCCATGCTGCTGGCGCTGTTTTCCAGCATCGTCATTACCCTGATGGATGCCGGCGAAGCCTATTTCGACTCGGTGGTGATGTTCATCTTTTTTCTGCTGCTCGGCCGTTACGCAGTACTGGTGGCGCGTCAGAACGCCGGCCAGTTGCATTCGGCGCTGGCCCGCTCGCTGCCGGCCCAGGCCCGTCGCCTGACCGAATCGGGCATTGAGCAGGTCAGCCTGATCGAACTGGCTGCCGGCGACCGCCTTCAGCTCAGTGCCGGTGAAACCATCCCTGCCGACGGCAGGATCGAGTCCGGCAACCTGATGGTCGATGAGTCGCTGTTGTCGGGCGAGTCCGTGCCCCGACGCCGGGTGGCCGGTGACCGGGTGTTGGCTGGCAGCCTGGTGCGCGATGGCCAGGGGGTGCTTGTCAGCAATGCCCTGGGCCAATCCACGACCCTGTCCGGCATCGTGCGCATGCTCGATCAGGCCCGGATCCACAAACCACGCGTGGCCCGCATGGCCGATCGTCTGGCCGGCTGGTTCGTGGCCTTTGTCCTGACTGGCGCCACCATTTCCGGCCTGGTCTGGTGGCTGATTGATCCTTCGATGGCGCTGCCGGTCGT
>JBGTEC010000052.1:0-9601 GCA_041747995.1 Wenzhouxiangella sp. | reverse complement strand
CCAGGCATTGCTGGTACTGATCGGCCTGACCCCCTGGGTTGGCTATATCCTGTTGTCCACGTTCTGGTCTGGCTGGGCTGACCTCAGCGAACACTGGGTCCAGAACGTTCAGAACGTGGTCCTGCTGTTTTTCCCGGCCGCGGTGTTTCTCGCCATCTTCCGTTACGGTTTGTTCGATGTCGAAACACTGGTACGGCGTAGCCTGGTGTACGGCGTCATCGCTGGCCTGATCCTGATCTTCATGTATATCCTGCTGACCACGACATTACCGCTGGTAGCCAGCCAAATTGGAGAGGAAGTCGGACTATGGCTGGTCACCGCGCTGGCCTTGATCATCGGCATCCTGTTTCGGCCGATCAGGGATGGCGTCGAACAACTGGTTGAAAAAGGGCTGTTCCCCGAGCGCAGCGCCTTGCGTCGACGCCTGATCCAGATTGCAGGATCCCTGTCGGAGCAGGATGACATGAAACAATTGGTACAACGCCTGGCCGACGAAACCCGACAGGCGCTGCGGCTGAGCTGGGCCACCGTCGTTGCCATAGACGGCCCCGAGCGCAGGCTCCACACCGCATTCAGCGACGGCATTCGTCCCCACCAGCATGCCGAACTGGTCCGGTTGCTCAACACCGAGTCCGCTACCTTTTCGCGCCTCTCCCGGAGCAAGCGACCGGTGACCCTGAGACGACTAGCGAGGCATCAGGCCGAAGAAACCAGGCAACTGGGCAAATTGGGTGCGGAAGTGCTGATCCCCCTCTACTTCCAGCGCAGGATGATTGGAATTCTGTGTCTGTCAAGCAAGCAAAGTGGCGAGCTGTTCTTGCGCGAGGAGTTGGAGTTGCTTGACCTCTTCTCACACCAGATCGCCATCAACTTTGAAAACCTCCGCCTGTTCCAGGATGCCACCTACGAACGTCTGACTGGCCTGTTGCGGCGCGAAGCCGTGCTGCGCCAACTGGAAGTCGAATGCAGCTGCGCTGTGGACCAGGCGGCGCCGATCAGTGTTTTCATGATCGATCTGGATCACTTCAAGTCGGTTAACGACACGCACGGCCACCTGTTCGGCGACAGCATCCTGAAGAAAGTCGCGGCAGAAATGCAGCAAAGCGTCCGTGCCGCTGACGTTCTTGGACGCTACGGAGGCGAGGAGTTCCTGTTGGTCCTGCCGGACACCGCCAGAGATGGCGCGCTGCGGGCTGCCGAGAAACTGCGTGCGTCGGTCGCGGAATTGAGTTTCACAGCCTTGGCCAAGGAAACCACGGTCCAGGTCACAGTATCGATTGGTATTGCCTGCTTTGATGGTGGGAAAACCGAAGTCGGAACCCTGTCCGAGCGTTTGCTGGCAATTGCGGATGTGGCCCTGTACGAGGCCAAGAACCAGGGGCGGAACCGAATTGTCATCAAGACCGTGCCTGGTATCGCGGCCGAAATCGAACCCGGTTGAGCCCGTCGCTGCACGTTATGCTATACAAGCGACCAGTCACCAAGGCGGGACCTCCATGGCAGAGGGAAACAGGCTTCACAACGCGCTAAGCCCATACCTGCAGCAGCATGCGGGCAACCCGGTTCACTGGATGGAGTGGGGCCCCGAAGCGTTGGGCCTGGCAAAACGGCTGCAACGACCTATCCTGCTTTCGGTTGGTTACAGTGCCTGTCACTGGTGTCATGTGATGGCGCATGAAAGTTTCGAGGACAATCAGGCCGCTGACCTGATGAACGCGCATTTCGTGAATATCAAGGTCGACCGCGAGGAACGACCGGACCTCGACCGCATCTATCAGATGGCCCACCAGTTGCTGACCGGTCGCGGAGGCGGCTGGCCATTGACCGTCTTCCTCGACCCGGACAGCCAGGCGCCGTTTTTTGCCGGCACTTACTTTCCGCCTGAGCGGCGCCACGGCATGATGAGCTTCCCGGAATTGCTGGAGCGCATCCACCAGGTCTGGTCAACCCGGCGCGAAGAACTGCGCGCGCAGCATCTGCAAGTCCAGCAGGCACTTAAGGCAATCTCTCAACCAAGGCCAGCCGATGAGCCCGCCGCAATCGATTCATTGGCAGAAGACCTTGTAGGTCAATTGGGAGCCCGTTTTGACCGTGAACACGGCGGGTTTGGAACGGCGCCGAAGTTCCCCCAGGCACCGGTCCTCGCGCTGTTGGTTGCCATCGCCGGTGACCACCCGGCTGATGACGAGCAGGCCAGCCAGATGCTGGGCGACACCCTTGAGGCCATGGCGCGTTTCGGCCTGCGCGACCACCTGGCTGGCGGGTTCTTTCGCTACTGCGTCGATCAGGCCTGGGAAATCCCTCATTTCGAAAAAATGCTGTCGGACAACGCCCTGCTGCTGGGCCTTTACGCTGAAACGGCCAGGCGTTGGAAAAACACGGGCTTCGAACGCGTCTGCCAGGATATCGTCGACTGGTTGCAACAGGAGATGGCACTGGACGGCGGCGGCTTTGCCGCGAACCTGGATGCCGACAGCCCGGAAGGCGAGGGTGCCTACTACGTCTGGACAGCGCAGGCGATCAACCGGGCCCTCGATCCTGGCCAGGCCAGCCTGTTCAACAGCCGCTACGGCCTTGATGGCCCGCCGAACTTCGAAAAAGAGAAATGGCACCTGGTCATCGCCCGCAGCATCGACGAACTGACTGGGCCAGGAATGAATCGCGAGCAGGCACGCATTCAGCTTGACCAGGCCCAGGCAAGCCTGCTCAAGGTGCGCAGGAAGCAGCCTGCACCTGGGCGCGACGACAAATTGATCGCCAGTTGGAACGGTCTCGCCATTGAGAGTCTCGCGCGTGCTGGCCGACTTCTGAACCAACCAGAGTGGATGGAACTGGCCAGCCAGGGCCTTAATGCAGTGGCCGTGCGTCTGTTTGGCCAGGAGCCACCGCGTGCGGTCTGGCGCGACGGTCGCAACGCGCAGCTGGCCAACCTTGAAGACCACGCCAGTGTGCTGTTGGCCTGCCTGGAACTGCTGCAGTGGCGTTTCGAGTCACGCTGGTTCAACCTGGCCCGGCGTCTTGCGCGGCGCATTGATCGCCAATTCGTCGACGACAGCGGCGCGGCGTTCCTGACTTCGCTGGAACACGAGCCTCTCATTACCCGGCCGCTGGCATTTGCCGACGAAGCGACCCCCGCCGGCGCCGGGCTCGCGGTTCTCGGTCTGTCGCGACTCGGGCACCTTTGCGGCGATGCCGCAATGCTCAGGTTGGCGAATACGATAGTGACCGCGGCTGCGGGGGATATGGCCAGCAATCCCATCGCCCACGCCACGCTGATCCGCGCCGGCCTGGAAGTGGCGTCACCGCCGACCCAGGTGCTGATTGGTGGCCCAGAAGACGAAGGGCAAGTCTGGCAAAAGGTACTGACCGCTCGCCCCGAATTGCGGGTTTTCCGAATTGCGCCGGACCTGGATCTGGAAGAGCCGCCGGAGCTGGTTCAAACGATCCAGGCCGCGCCAAGAACCTCAGCCTTTGTCTGCACTGGGCTGCAATGTCTGGCCCCGGCCCACTCCCTCGACGAGCTGAACGAGCGCCTGTCGGTCAGCCCCTGAATTGCGCGAATGAGCACGGGCGCACACTTTCCACGTAGAATCCCCCTCTCATGAGCCTGATGCTGCCCAATTATCACGCGCTGGCCGTCCTGCTGCTGGTCCTGCTGGCGCTGGTCCTGTTTTCGCGTGACCGAATCCCGCTGGAAACCAGTTCGCTGGTGGTGCTGGCGCTGTTGACCGTCGGCTTCGAGTTGTTTCCCTACATCGGACCAGACGGTCGCACGCTCAGCCCGACCGACTTCTACCAGGGCTTCGGGCACCAGGCGCTGGTGGCGGTGTGCGCGCTGATGATTCTGGGACAGGGCCTGATTCGCTCAGGTGCCCTCGAACCCGTGGGCCGATTGCTCTCGGCGTCTTGGCGTAAATCACCGGCACTGTCGCTGCTGGCCACACTGGTCGTCTGCGCCGTTTTGAGCGCGTTCATCAACAACACACCGATTGTGGTCATGCTGCTGCCGATCCTCATTGGCGTGGCCTTGAGGACTGGCCAGCAACCCTCCGGGATTCTGTTGCCGGTAGGCCTGGTCAGCATCGTCGGCGGCATGACGACTACGATCGGAACTTCGACCAACCTGCTGGTCGTCGGCGTGGCTGCCGACATGGGCGTGGCCCATTTCCACATGTTCGATTTCGTGGTTCCGGCGGCCATCGCCGGCGTGGTGGCCGTGCTCTACCTGTGGCTGGTCGCGCCGCGCCTGCTGCCGGTGAGAAAAGTGCCGATGCAAAGTACGGTCAAGCGCTTGTTTACAGCCCAGATACGCCTGAACAAGTCCAGCGAGGCGGTTGGCCTGACTTTGGCAGAAGCCATCGATCGCTGCAATGGGAACCTCAAGGTCGAAAAGATCCAGCGCGGTCAAGGTGTGTTTGTCACACCGCTGCCGGATGTCGTCCTGAAGGCCGGCGACCGGATCACCACAACCAACACCCAGGACCATCTGCGCGAGTTCGCCCACCTGCTGAACGGCAAGCTGTACTCCGGGGACGTGGAAGTCGACGAGGCCCACCCACTGAGTCCGGACGACCAGAAGATCGCCGAGGTCGCGATCACACCGACCTCGAAGCTGCTGGGTGTGCGCATCGGCGAAGCTCGGCTGCTATCGCGCTACGGCTTACGTCTGCTTGCCCTGCATCGCTTCAACCGCGAGGATCAGACCCGCAGTACCGGCGTGGACAACACTGTACTGCGCTCCGGTGACGTGCTGCTGGTCCAGGCCACCTCCGAAAAGCTCGATGCGCTCAAGGACGGCGGTGATTTCCTGGTTCTGGATGGCAGCGTCAATCTGCCCAAGACCCGCAAGGCACCCATCGCGCTGGGGATCATGGTGCTCGTGGTTGTCGTCGCCGCATTCGGTATTCTGCCGATCGCCGTCAGTGCCGTATTCGGCGTGCTTGTACTGTTGCTGACCCGCTGTCTGAGCTGGAGAGAAGCCATGGGGGCACTGTCGATCCAGGTGGTGATGATCATCGTCGCCAGCCTGGCATTGGGCATGGCGCTGATGCGAACCGGCGGCGCCGACTGGGTGGCCCAGGTCTTTTTGAGCCAGACCTTCGGAGTACCCTCATTCGTCATTCTTGGCGCACTGATGCTGTCGATGGCGGCACTGACCAACGTGGTTTCCAATAATGCCGCAGCGGTCATCGGCACGCCGATCGCCATCAGCCTGGCCCAGCAACTGATGCTTCCGGCCGAACCATTCGTCCTGGCAGTGCTTTTTGGCGCCAATCTCAGTTTCGCCACCCCGATGGCTTACCAGACCAACCTGCTGGTCATGAACGCCGGTGGTTACAAGTTCAATGACTTCGTGCGGGTGGGCTTGCCGTTGATGTTCTTGTTGTGGCTGGTGTTGACGGCGACTTTGACCTATGCGTATCAGATTTAGAAAGAAACGGTTTACGGTCTGTGGTTTGCGGTTTACGGGGGGGGCTCGCTGGCGCTTTGTCTGGGTAGGGCTGCTGTTTGTATTCGGTGCGGTTCAGGCGTCCGATGAGATTCGGGCGATTTCGATGGCGCCGCATTTGACCGAACTTGCATACGCGGCCGGCGTGGGGGATCGACTGGTGGGGGTGGTGGACTGGAGTGACTACCCGCCGGAGGCCGGCGAGTTGCCCTCCATCGGCGATGCGTTCCGGTTTGATCTGGAACGAATTGTTGCCCTGGCGCCGGAAATCGCTTTGGCCTGGCGCGGTGGCACGCCATCCCGTGCAGCGGAAAGCCTGTCTGAGTTGGGGATAAAGATCGTCTGGATTGAAACGCAGTCCCTGGGCGATATCGGAACAGCGCTTGAAGTCATCGCCGCTGAACTGGGTCAGCCTGAATCAGGCCAGGACGCCGCCCGGGCGTTTCACTCCGCATTGGCTGAAATCAGCCCGCCACCGAATCAACCAGCTCCCGTTTTCTACCAGGTTTCGGCTCGCCCCCTGTTTACCCTGGGCAGGCAACATGTCATCAACGAGGTGTTCGCACTGTGCGGCCTCAGAAATATCTTTGTTGATCTTGAAACCGAAGCCTCGGTTGTGGATTTCGAGGCTGTTCTGGCCGCCGAACCGAAGCACATCATCGCCGGCCAAGATGGCCCTGACCCCTTGTCGGCGTGGCGGGATGTTCGCTGGTTTGGCGCCGAAAAACCACGGTTGCATACCGTTGATCCCAGCCTGCTTGTCCGCCCGACCCCGAGAATACTTCAGGGCATCGAACGGGTGTGCGAGTTCACCAGCGACGGAGCGAACCGGTAGACTCGTTCAGGGTTTTCGACAGGGATTCAGGGAACCAACGGCCAGAAAATCGGGATGACAATCGTTGCCGTAATCCACAGCAGGATGTTCATCGGCAAACCAATCCTGACGAAATCCAGAAAACGGTAGCCCCCGGATTGGTAAACCAGCGTATTGGTCTGGTAGCCAATCGGGGTGGCGAAGCTGGCGCTGCCGGCGAACATGACGGCCACAACAAAGGGTCGTGGATCATAACCCAGGGTAAAAGCCAGACCGGCCGCAATCGGGGTGAGCAGGATCACGGCGGCGTTGTTGCTCATGGTTTCGGTCATTATCGAGGTCAGGAGATAGATCAGGGACAACATCGCGATCGGGCCCATCGGAGCAACCCAGTGGGCAAGTTGATTGGCGATCAGCAAAGCGGCGCCGCTGGTCTGCATCGCTGTACCGATGGCCAGCATGGCGAAGATCAGCATCAACAGCGACCAGTGAACCGATTGGTAGGCTTCATCCGAACTCAGGCAGCCAGTGGCAACTACGAGTACGGCCGCAATGATCGCCAGAACAACGATGGGCATGACTTCCATCCCGGCCAGAACCATGACCAGGGCCATCGCCAGAATCGCGATCCACGCCTTTTCCCGTCGATAGGCGCGAACTTCTGGCAACGACAGGCTGGAGAACTGGCGGCCTTGATAAGCCCGTTGAAGTCCCCGAGCGGAGCCTGCCAGCAAAAGCGTATCCCCGCTCTGGATGCGCATTTTGGAAAAGTCGTTGACACGTATCCCGCGTGGGCGGTGAACCGCCACGACGTCGACACCCAGGCGTTGTCGAAGATCGAGATTCCCCATCAGCTGGTTGATCAGCGGCGAGTCCGGGCCAATCACCGCTTCAGCCATTTCCGTGGTGTCCGCCGGCGGCCAGTGCTCGCCAGGGGCCTGGTCCCGAGTCAAGATCGCAGGACTGGCACTGAGCGAGACCAGCTCATCCATGGTCGTATCGATCAGGATTCTGTCCCCAGGCCTCAGAATGATAGTTTCCGCCTGCTCTCGAATCGGATAGCCTTGGCGCAATACGCTAAGGATGCGACTGGGTACGGATCGACCCACACGCGTGGATGACAGCTGCCGACCGTCAAAGTCAGAATCATCCGAGACGATGAGTTCGGCGGTGAAACGCTTCTCTCGAATGGTCTGTTTCAGCTCACCGCTTTCATTACTGATCGACGGCAGCAGCCAGTAGCCTGCAGTCAACAGAAACAGCATCCCGACCCCCGCCATGATCAGACCGACGGCCGTGATTTCGAACATCCCGAACGGCGTCATGCCCATATCTCGGGCCACACCGTCAACCAGCAGGTTGGTGGATGTCCCAATCAGGGTGCAGGTACCGCCAAGTATCGAGGCATATGACAATGGGATCAGCAACTTACTGCTCGGAATCGCGCTTTGGCGCGCCACAGCAAGCAGGATTGGAATCATGACGACGACGACAGGCGTGTTGTTCATGAAAGCACTCATGGCCATCACGCAAGCCATGGTGATGAGCATCGTGCGAAGCCAGCTTGTACCACTCATCCGCGCCACTGTCCGCCCGACCGAATCTATAACCCCCGTTTTTTCCAGCGCAGCCGAGATGATGAACATGGCGCCGACGGTGATCGGGGCATGGTTGCTGAAAGAACCCAACAACTCACCCGGCCTGAGCACGCCTGTGATCAGTAGCGCAACCACGCCAATCATGGCCGTTACATCAGGAGGGAATCGCTCCCGGATGAAGTTGATGAACACGACCCCGATAACGATCAGGACGATTGTGATTTCCAGCGTCATGCGAATCCCCACACAAGCCCAGGCGTCCAGCCTAACCTACCGGGGAACCTCGCAGCAATTCGAGCATTGCAAAGCGGCCATGGGTCATTACGGTTCTGCCGGTAGCGAACGGGACCGGCCGCTTGAACCCAGGCCCGCCGTGGACAAAGCTGTGAAACTCGCCGTTTTCGCCACAGGGATCGACCTCGGAGGGCAGATCTGCCAGCAACGCCTGGTCAAAGCGGCGTCCGAGAAACTGTGATGGAAGCGCCTGGGTATCGACGCAGGTAATCGTCAACTGCCAGCCATCCTGGACCATGCGCTGTGTCAGGCGGTCAGTGGGTTCCTGCCACAGCGGGAAAACGGGCTGCCAACCCAAACGCGAAAAAAGCGCCTCGCGCCACTGGCGGATATCAGCCAGGAAAAGATCGCCACAGGCGACATGCTCGATTCCCTGGTCGCAAAAGGGCTGGAGACCCGCTTCCAGACGCTTTTCGTATTCTTTGTTATCGCAGTTCTCCGGCAAGCCGACCAGGGTCAGGGGAACGCCAAGCGCTTCGGCCTGGGCCCGGATCAGCTCGTCGGGCGTCCCATGCATGGCCACCCGGCCATTGGATTCATTGACCGTGGTCAGCAGCGCGCGCACATCCCAGGCCGGATCCTCGCGCAGGCGCTGCAGCATGAACAGACTGTCCTTGCCCCCCGAAGACAAAACCACCACTGGGGTGCAAACGTCGTGCATCAGATCACCGTTTGATCAGAAGAACAAAGCAAAAGCATTCACCACAGAGGACACAGAGTGCACAGAGTAAAGAATCAGTATTTTTCTCCGTGTCCTCTGTGACCTCTGTGGTTCAATCTTTTAGACATTGACACCACAGCGGCGATTCACATCAAGCCTTTGTGCTGGCTGGCTCGCGCCAGGCCAGCAGCAGGCGGGCCAGGGCGGGCAGCAGGAGCATGGCGCCGATCATGTTGAAGATGAACATGAAGGCCAGCAGCACACCCATGTCGGCCTGGAATTGCAGGGCCGAGAATAGCCAGGTGCCGACGCCGACCGCCAGGGTAATGGCGGTGAAGAAGACGGCCTTGCCGGTCAGGCGCAGGGTGCGAAGATACGCCTCGTCGAGACTATGGCCTTCCTGCATAAAACTTCGCATTCGACTGAAGATATAGATACCGTAGTCGACACCGATGCCGACGCCCAGGGCCACCACAGGCAGGGTATTGACCTTCAGGCCGATGCCCATGAAAGCCATCAGGCTATAGGCCAGGTAGCTGACCAGCACCAGCGGCAGCACGATACAAAGGGTACCGAGTATGGTGCGGAAGGTGATCAGGCACAGCAGAATGATGGCCGAATACACGTACAGAAGCATGGGCGTTTGGGCCGCCTCCACCTCCTGGTTGGTGGCTGCCATGACGCCGACATTGCCGGTGGCGAGTCGGAACCTCAGGCAGTCCTCGCAGGGCTCGTTTTCCTGGGTCAGCAGCGCATCCATCACCTCACCGGCACCGACAAAGTCC
>JBGTEC010000051.1:0-5134 GCA_041747995.1 Wenzhouxiangella sp. | reverse complement strand
AGGCAGAGGTCATTCGCTTCTTTCGCTATCTTCAAAAGACGCCAGACCGAGTCAAAGGCTACTTCAATACGGCGACAACGAAATACGCCGCAGCGATATAGACGTAACCTACGTCCACATTATTATGATACAGTTAATAAGCATCATCGCCATCCAAGCCCAGATCCCCTAAGAGCGTGGTATGTAGATGCACCCGACCCAGTGGTACGCCGCGCTCCGCGGCTACGAACTGGCGGACTTGCTCGAGTAGGTTCTCGTCACTCATCGTTGCAGAAACAGTCTAACGTTTGGGTTAACCGGCGCCGCCACTGAACTCGCCCGGCTTTGCCGCCGTGGAGTTTACCGGCGTCCGGTTGAACCATTTGTTAGGTGCGGGATTGGTCATTGCTCAGTTGTTCGATTTTTTCCCAATCCAATAGCTCACGTAACATGGGCCAAATCACTCGAGTCCTTACATACATCGCGATTTGGAAGTAGACAGAAGCGAACACCAGTAGACGGAAAAACCAATTGCTTTCTCCAAGGAGCTCAAGCGCTGGGTATAGGATACAAAGTAGACTAATCGACAGTTTCCAGTAAGTGGGTTGCGCTGCAATAAACTGGAGGACTCCCACCCTAGTTTGGTCTCTTAACCGAAGCCATCCTTGGATCTGTGTCTTACAAAGTCGATTCATGTGTTAAGTCACCTAACGTTTAGCTTAACCCGCGCCGCCACAAACATAACCCGGCATTGCCGGCCCGGAAGTTACCCGGCGTCGGGTTGAAGCTTTTGTTAGCCAACAGCGTCACGGACTTCTCGATTCGCCAAAGTGGCAAGGTATCGCTGAAACACTGCTAATGCAATGATTGGGACCACTGCGGACCAGAGACGATTGCCTTCAAACACGATTGCCGGAATTAGGCAGATAGCGGTAGCACCAAGGAGAACGATTGAGTAACGGCGCGCCTTTGCTGGGTCAGCACGTACGGCAGCAATAAAACCAGGCTTCGTTGCGAAGGTTGCAACCACCCCGACAAGAAGCATAGAAATAAAAATCGCCGACTCTCGTAGTTGGTCGTATAGCTGAAGGTACCACCACTGGCCTGTAAGGGCCGCCAGACCACCGAGAATTAGGTAGATGTTTCCGGCAAGGACAAGCCGGTTCATCGGGAGGCGCTGCGGGAGAACGATGATGAGCTGGATGATTCCGGCAATAGCGGCGATCTGAAATGCTTCGACCCAACGCTCATTCGAGGGCACACCACTCCAAAAGGCATACGACGCGAAGAGAGATAGCGGAAAGAACTGAAGAAGCGAAAATATCCAGCGTGGCATGGCGTTCGAGAATGACCCGATCTGTTGGCTAACTTTTAGTTGAGCTGCAATTCTTGATGCAAAAAAAGGGACATGATGCCGGAGGGCTTCATCGTCGTCTGCCAGGGGCACTTGAATTGTCGGCTCCAACGGCTAGTTGAACGAATCCGCTTCGCGGCCCGGATGCTATGGACATTGTACTGGCGGAGCTTGCCGTTGGCTCTGCTGCCTGGGCAAGAATCTCGGCGCCACAACGTTTGCACTGAGCCAATTTACCCAGTCCTTGTTGGTGTAGCCAGTCCTGCCAAGTGAGCCGGGGTGGCGGATCCGGCTCCGGCCGCTGCCCGATCTGCGGGCGACAGCGCTCACGGTCGGACTTCTCCTGGGGTCGGTACAGGCCGTAATAGCGGGTAGTATGCTTGCCGCGGACCGGAACATGCCAGAAGACCCGCTGCAAGAACGCCTTCCGGGACAGGGTCATTGACTTTTTCTGGTGATCGCGATGATCGTGATAGGAAAACGACACACGGCTCGAATCGACCCGCTGAAGCTGTTGATTTCTGATCGGGCCGCCTCGGACGTAACGCGCCAGATACTGCATGACGCCGCGCCCATGACGGTAGAGGGACCCTCGCAGCGGCGAGTTGAGGCGTCACCATCTCAATGAGTCCATCATCCAGCGGGCGGTTGCCTCTGCGGTGCGGGGCGCAGGGATCAACAAACCGGCCAGTTGCCATTCATTGCGGCATTCGTTTGCCACGCATCTTCTGGAGCGGGGCGCTGATATACGCACCGTGCAGGAGCAGCTTGGCCATAGCGATATTCGGACGACGCAAATTTATACGCACGTGCTGCAACGCGGGGGTCGGGCTGTGCTGAGTCCATTGGGCGCTGTTTTGTAATTCCCAAACGCCAAACACGCTACCGCCACTGGATGCACATGGTGGCGCAAGCCATTGTTTTGCTGCCTGAATTTTTGACGCCTTGGCCGAATTTGTTGCTTTTTTCCGGCTTTTTTTAACTTTTGCGCCGCGGCCAGTCTTGCAGCCTTTGACGGCTTCGTCAAGAGGGGAGGGTGTGATTACCCACTTTCCTCTATCCCTCTACTCGTCTCCCCACTATCATTGCACTTGCTTTTCGAACAAGGCTCATTGGCATGACGAGCGAAACCGATGCCTTTCACAACCTGCAGGTCGAGGCCGATTCATTGCCGGATTACCGGCATGTTGAGCTCAATCCTGTCGCGCGCAGTTTTCTGCCGTATTCACTGATCACTACCGCCGGGTTCTGGTTGTTTTTGGCGCTGGTGCTTCTGGCTGTTCAGTGGGTGCCTTATGTGAATATTGGAATGGGTCTGTGGCCTCCAGCAGCAGTTTTGCTTGCGACGGTCTGGTTCTGCTTGATCACCTGGCTGGGGGTGCGGCGGCGGGCCTGGGCGTTGCGCGAGCATGATCTGATTTATCAATCCGGGGTGATCTGGCGCAAGACGGTGATTGTGCCTTTTGTTCGGATCCAGCATGTGGAGAGCTCCAGTGGCCCGCTTGAGCGTCTGTTTGGCCTGATGCGGGTCAAGTGCTTTACCGCCGGCGGCATGATGGCTGATCTGACCGTGGAAGGCCTGGATACGGATGCAGCCAACCGGGTTCGACAGTACCTGCTTGAGCAGATACGCGATGATCGGGTGGCTGATGGTGAATCCGGCAGTGGTTCTGCTAGTGAATCCGGTAATGAATCCGCTGGTGAACTCGGTTCGCGTGCCGAGGCAGACGAGGTTGATCGTGGACCAGGGTGAGGCTGACGGCTGGCAGCGGCTGGCGCCGCTGTCGCTGATTTTCGTCATTTTTGGGGGCGTGCAGAAGTTTGTTCGCGAGAACATCTACCTGTTCGTCGGTGCGGGCGCGGGTGTGGCCTTTACCGAATGGCTGGGGCCACGGGAGCTGTTGCTCGGGGTGACTGGTGTTCTGCTGGCCATCGTGATTGGCGCCGTGATTTATCACCGTCGCTTTCGGTTCAAGCTGGAGGAGGATGCAATCCGGGTCAGGCGCGGGCTATTTGAGAGGAAGGAGCTGAGGATCCGGTTCGCGCGGGTCCAGAACATTCAGCTTGGCGAGCCGTTCTACTTTCGTCCGTTCGGTCTGGTTCGTTTCAGTCTGGAAACGCCGGGTGCTGCCCAGAAGGAAGTTGAATTGCCCGGTATCTCGCGCGAACTGGCCGAGTCGATGCGCGACCGGATTGCCGGCAGCCAGGGAGAAGCGCCTTTCCAAAGTGATGTCGAAGCGGGCGGACATGTTCCGGTTTCAGCCGCCAGCGAGGAGCTGTTTGCGGCCTCCACCGGTCGTCTGTTCATCCATGGCATGGGCTCAAACCAGGTCTGGTTGATCTTCAGTGCTCTGGCCTGGCTGTTTGGCGTGGTCGTTCAGCGCTTTGGTGAAAGGCTGGAGCAGACCGACGGTTTTATCTGGCTCAGTGAGCAGTTTGCGATTGGCTGGTTGTTGATCGGGTTGATGATTCCGCTGCTGTTCGCTTTCCTGGTGATGGTTTCGGGCTTGTTGTCCGTGATTCGCTTCCATGATTTTCGCCTGATCGAGCGCGGCGATCGTTTGGTGGGCGTCGGTGGTTTGCTGGACAAACGTGAGCAAACCATACGACGCAAGAAGATCACTGGCCTGACCTTGCGTCAGACCGGCCTGGGCCGGCCGCTCGGGAGCTGGTATTTGCTGGTGCGACAGGCCAAGAGCAGCGATGCCGAAGATGCCGGCACTCGCACGGGCTTCCAGGTGCCGGGTCTCAAACGATGCGATCATGGGCTGGTGGACCGCATCGTTCACGGCTGGCAGACCCCAGAGGCGTTTTCGCCGATCAACCGGCGATTCAGACTGTTCTTCTGGTTACGCTGGCTGGTGCTGCTCGCCCTTGGCCTTGGCGTGCTGACCAGCAACTTCGGCTTTGACCCTGTGGCGGCTTCGGTGCTGGCCGTTTTATACGTAGTTGTTTTCTTTTGCATTCACTTGCGATGGCGTCACTGGGGCTGGCATGTTGACGGCGACCAGATCTGGATACGTCGTGGTCTGGTCGGCCAGACGCTGGATGCCTTCGACCTCAACCTGGTCCAGCAGGCCAGGATCAACCAGAGCCCCTACCAGCGCCGCCACCAATTGGCCACCCTGCAACTGGTTCTGCCGCAGGGCGCCGTGACCGTGCCGTTTCTGCCATTCGACACCGCCGCCGAACTAGCCAACCGCGCGCTGCTTGCCGCCGAAACCGCAATGGTTCATCGGGTTTGACCGACTCGTACAAGCAAACCCAAATGATTGAACCACAGAGGACACAGAGGGCACAGAGAAAGGCTTTTTAACGCAAAGACGCGACCTCTGTGTCCTCTGTGCTTCTGTGGTGAGCTTTACTTGTTTCTGCGTTCCGAATCAAACCCTTTCGAAAACCCCGGCTGCGCCCATTCCCGTGCCGATGCACATGGTGACCATGCCGTAGCGTTGCTGGCGGCGGTGCAGGCCGTGGATGAGTTTGGCTGCGAGGATGGCGCCGGTGGCGCCGAGGGGATGGCCGAGGGCGATTGCGCCACCGAGCGGGTTGACCTTGTCGGGGTCGAGTTCGGTGGTGCGTATCACTGCCAGGGCCTGGGCGGCGAAGGCTTCGTTGAGTTCGATCCAGTCGAGATCATTCTTGTCGATGCCTGACTGATTCAGCACCTTCGGGATGGCCTCGATCGGGCCGATGCCCATGACTTCGGCCGGCACACCGGCAACTGAAAAGCCGCGGAACACCGCCAGCGGGGTCAGGTTGAGTTCCTTGAGGACGCGTTCGGAAACCAGGATCAGGGCG
>JBGTEC010000050.1:0-4181 GCA_041747995.1 Wenzhouxiangella sp. | reverse complement strand
CGAGACCAACACGGTCAGTCGGAGTCAGCGGGTGATGCAACTCCAGTTCCGGCTCGAGGTTGTCGAAATCCTTGATCTCGGCCAGGGTCGGCAGTTGATCCAGAGACTTGAGATTGAAGTAGTCGAGAAAAGCCTTGCTGGAGCCAAGCAGTTCCGGTCGCCCGGGAACATCGCGATGACCAACGACCTTGATCCAGTCGCGCTCCTGCAGGGTACGCAGGATATTGGCGCTAAGTGACACACCCCGGATCTGTTCGATTTCGCCACGGGTGATCGGCTGGCGGTAGGCGATGATGGCCAGGGTTTCGAGCAGGGCGCGTGAGTAGCGCGGTGGCTTCTCGGTCCAGAGCTGCGAGATGACCGGCATCAACTGGCTGCGAATCTGTACCCGGAAGCCGCTGCCGACCTCGGTCAGTTCAACAGCTCGCCCCTCAAACTCCGAATCCAGGGCGGCCAGCGCCTCTTTCAGCAGGCCGTGGCCCGGCTTTTCCTCGTCGGGAAACAAAGCGTTGAGTTGGTTGAGGCTCAGTGGTTCGGCGGCTGCCAACAGGGCGCCTTCGACCACGCGTTTCAAAAATTCGATATCCATAATATCTGTCAGGTTGAAGTCTGGGCGGGGCTGCGCACGTAAATACTGCCGAATGCTTCCTGCTGCACCAGGTCAATCAGGTGCTCGCGCAGCAATTCCAGTAGAGCCAAAAAAGTAACGACTGCCCCGATGCGGCCTTCTTCCAGATCGAAGCATTCAGCGAACTGGACATACTGGTTTCGGGAAACCAGATCAATCACGCGGGACATGCGCTCTCGAACCGACAACGGCTCGGCCTGAATGTGGTGATGGGCGAAGATTTCGGCCCGGGCCATGACATCGCGCAGGGCGAGCAGAATCTCGCGCAGGTCCACTTCGGGCGGCAGCTGAACGGCGCCGTGATCCTCGATTGCCGCCGAGGCCATCGCCAGATCCCGCTCCATACGGGGCAACTCGTCGATTTCAGCGGCAGCCTGCTTGAAGCGCTCGTATTCCTGCAGACGTCGAATCAATTCGGCGCGCGGGTCGGATTCTTCGTCCTCCTCCGGCTGCGGCCTGGGCAGCAGCATGCGCGACTTGATCTCGGCCAGAATGGCGGCCATCACCAGGTATTCCGCCGCCAGCTCCAGCCTTATGCCGGCCATCATCTCGATGTAGGAGGTGTATTGGCGAGTGATTTCGGCGATCGGAATGTCCAGAATATTCAGGTTCTGCCGCCGAATCAGATACAAAAGCAGGTCCAGTGGTCCCTCGAAGGTCTCGAGGAAGACTTCGAGGGCATCCGGCGGAATGTAAAGATCGTCCGGAAGCTTCAGCATAGGCTGGCCCTGCACCATGGCAAAGGGCATTTCAGCCTGCAGGATCCGGATTTCTGGCACGTCGCTCATCAGCCGGCAAGTGTACCCCAACGCTGCCGTTCTTTTCGCCTGCGAACCATGGAATGTGCCTATGCAACGATCGCCCGAAGAATGAGCGCGAATGCCCGCTAATCAGCGACTCACTGGTCACAGACGCGTACAATATCGTTTTCCGCTACAGCAGTGACCCCATGCTCTACATGATTCTCGGGCGCGATGCCGAAGACAGCCTGGAGAGGCGCGCCACAGCCCGCGAGCCCCACCTGGCGCGCCTGCGGGCCCTGGTTGACGAAGGCCGGCTCCTGGTTGCCGGCCCGCTCCCGGCCATCGACGCAGAGGACCCCGGCCCGGCCGGCTTTGACGGTTCTCTGGTCGTTGCTCAGTTCGCTAGCCTGGAAGCTGCCCGTGCCTGGGCCAGTGCCGACCCCTACATCCAGGCTGGTGCCTGGACTGAAGCGGAGGTCAAGCCGTTCAAGGCTGTGCTCCCATGACCGGGCAGCGGGTGGCAATGATCCAGGACCGGCTGGAGCAGGCGCTGGCCCCTGAAAGCCTGGAAGTCATTGACGAGTCCCATCTGCATGTCGGCCATCCGGGGGCGCGTGATGGCCGCGGCCATTTCCGGGTTCGGATCGTCAGTCCGCTGTTTCATGGTCTGCCCAGGCTGGCCCGTCATCGCCGCGTCTATGCCGCCATGGGCGAACTCATGCAGACTGATATTCATGCACTCACGATTGAGGCCTTTTCTGAAAATGAAGTGTAAATTACTGATTATTTGTTGTTTTAGTGCCTGTTTGATTGCTCTGTCCGGCTGCGGTGGGCAGGGCCATGACGATTCCCTGATCCATGAAGACGATACCGTCCTGGTGCTGGTGGATGGACAGCCAGTTACCCTGCCGATGCTGGAGTTCATGATGTCCACGCGCGGAATCGGCGAAGACGACCATGCCGCCATGCGGGAGTTGCTCGAGGAGCTGATTCGTCTGCGAGCGGTTGCCAACGCAGCCCGCCTGGAAGGCCTGGATCAAGAGCCACAAGTCCGGGCACGCCGGTTGATCCGTGACCTGGAGACACTGCAGTTGCGCTACTTCGACCAGGTCTACCGGGACCACCCCATCACCGATGAAGATATTGAAGCAGTCTACCGGAGTCAACTTGAGCGGGCAGGTGATCGGCAATTCCGGATAGAGACCATCCTTTATGGCAACCAGTCTGAAGCCCTGGCCAATCTGGCCCGGGTCGAAGATGGCGACGCCACATTCGCGGAGCTCGCCGCCAGCGCCCGCGCAACCGGACTTCCTGTTGACGCACCCGTCTGGGTCGATCGCAGTCAGATGCCGGAGGATATCGCCATTCTGCTCTCTGAATCGGACGTCGGCGAAGTTGTCGGACTGCCGCTGCAGACGCCCCAGGGATGGCGCGTCATACGGCTGACCGAGACCCGGCCTATTGCAGCGCCCGATCTCGAAGAGGTGCGCGAAGGCATCGCCCGGCACCTGGTGCGCCAGCGCCTGGAGGCGCTGGTTGAAGACCTTTACGATGCCGCCGAAGTGATGCCGATGCTGCCGCTGGATGAGATTGGCGATTAAATCGCTGGTCTCGTTTACGGCAAGGTCACCGGGGTCGGGGCCTGCCAATCCGGGTTTCGGTGCTCGGCCACAACCGTGGTGTAAATGCCACCACGAACATTGAAGTCGGCGGTCAGGCGCATGAAGCGCGGCTGGGTGGCCTCGGCAATATCGCTGAGAATGCTGTTGGTCACGGCCTCGTGAAATGCGCCCTCGTCACGGAAGCTCCAGATGTAGTTCTTCAGCGCCTTGAGCTCGACGCACAACTGGTCGGCCACATATTCGAGCGTCAAGTCGGCGAAATCCGGCTGACCTGTTTTCGGACACAGGCAGGTAAACTCGGGAATGCGAATACGAATGGTATAATCCCGGCCCGGTTGCGGGTTGGGAAAAACCTCCAGTTCCCTGCTGGGCTGGCTTGGCATGATCGGGGTCGCCTTTGGCTCATTGGTCAACTTAATAGATTAAATCAAATCACTCGGGTATAAAGCGTCAATGCGACTGACCGCGATCAAACTTTCCGGCTTCAAATCCTTCGTCGAGCCAACCACCGTCAAGTTTCCATCCAACCTGATGGGCATTGTCGGACCCAATGGCTGCGGCAAATCGAACATTATCGACGCCGTGCGCTGGGTGATGGGTGAAAGCTCCGCCCGTCAGCTCCGTGGTGAATCCATGAGCGATGTGATCTTTGCCGGTTCCAGTTCGCGCAAGCCCGTGGCCACGGCCACCGTCGAGCTGATGTTCGACAATTCCGATGGCCGCGCCGGCGGTGAATATTCCGGTTACAGCGAAATCTCGGTCAAACGCCAGGTCAGCCGCGATGGCCAGTCGGGCTACTTCCTCAACGGAACCCGCTGCCGGCGCAAAGACATTACAGACCTGTTTCTGGGAACCGGCCTGGGCCCCCGCAGCTACGCCATCATCGAGCAGGGCATGATCTCG
This sequence comes from Wenzhouxiangella sp., assembly GCA_041747995.1. Classification (GTDB taxonomy): domain Bacteria; phylum Pseudomonadota; class Gammaproteobacteria; order Xanthomonadales; family Wenzhouxiangellaceae; genus Wenzhouxiangella. The sequence goes on along the minus strand of JBGTEC010000050.1, from coordinate 285 downwards.
CAGATCGTCGAGGCGCGGCCGGAGGAACTGCGCGGCTTCCTTGAAGAGGCTGCGGGCATTTCCCGCTACAAGGAGCGTCGGCGTGAAACCGAAAACCGGATTCGCCACACCCGCGAAAACCTGGAACGCCTGCGTGATTTACGGGAAGAAGTCAGCAAGCAACTCGACAAGCTTCGCCGCCAGGCCAAGTCGGCCGAACGCTACCGCACACTGAAAACCCGCTATCGCGAGGACGAGGCGCGCCTGATCGCCTTGCGCTGGCGCGAACTGCAGGGCCAGGCCAAA
>JBGTEC010000049.1:0-20775 GCA_041747995.1 Wenzhouxiangella sp. | reverse complement strand
ATCTCTGATTTCGGTGTCTTACTGGATTTTTTGACAAATCCGCTGGTGCATATGATCAGACGATCTCCGTCATGCGCGAAAAGAATTCTCAGTGATCCGTGAATCAGCTCCCATATTTCACCCTGGATCTGATGGCATTTGGCTGTGCCCTGGCGAGGACCTTGCGTGGCCACGCGGTCAAGAAGCGCGGTCATCCTGATGCCTTCTCGCCGCTTGTTTGCGCCCAGGCGCTGCAGGAAGCCTGAAACCTCTCCGGTGCCGCTCGAGTCAACCTTCTCGACCAACACCCAATTTCGGTGACTAAGTGACCGGACTCGCATTTTTAACCTATGGGTTAAGTTTTGTCAATTAAAGTAAGCACATTTGCTGGCTAGGGCGGCGGCGTCCAGAATGGTGGTGAGGTGGTGCGGACGGCGCAGGTCGGCGTGTGCCGGGTGACTTCGGCCGTGGTGGACATGGATCCCCTTGGGTTTGTACTTCTGGTTGGTAGACGATTATGGGGAGGATTTGGGTGGGGTGCAAGTTTGGGTTGGCTGGTTGGCTGGTTGGCTGGTTGGCTGGTTGGCTGGTTGGTTGGTTGGTTGGTTGGTTGATGTGTAGCAACCGCTTTCCTTGAGCCAACCTTTTGACCGTCGGGGATGCAACCCGACCTACGCGTAGCGATGCGCAACGTCCGCCGAACACCGACGCACTGACCACCGTCTTCCGTCTTCCGTCTTCCGTCTTCCGCCGCACTGACCGGACTGCTACGGGCCGAACTTGCGATTACTTGACGGCTTCGATGATCTCGATTTCGTGCCGAAGCATGTCATTGATTAGCTGGTTAACATCGATATTCTTTGCTCGGGCACGGTCCTGAAAATAGCTGAGGATTTCGTCATCCAGGTATACAGGAAGATGTTGTTTGGCGTTCGGCTTGTGGAACTTGCCGCGTTCGCCCTTGGAAAAATCGTATTCTTCTCTCATTAGCCTGTCTCGTCATTGCGCTTTTCGCTTTTGGTGGCTGGTCTGGCCGAAATGATTCGAATGACTGCTGCCGATTCGTTCAATTCTCGATAAGTATGGACTACCACAAGTAGTGAACCGTTCCCAGCTCGGCCCATAGTAATCCAGCGGTCCTCGTCATCGGAGTGCCCCTCATCACTTAGAGTCAGTGTCAGTGGATCACTGAACACTTTTGCGGCTTGTCCGAATGGGATCCCATGCTTGCGGCGATTTGCAGCCTCCTTGTGTGGATCCCATTCAAAATGGTACTTGAAATTCTCGGTCATCGAGATCACTCACTCGGATTCCGTGAATGGCGCCGATTGGGTGGCTAATTGTTCCGATGGTGACATTTGGCCCTGGACTGATTTGAGTTTTAACGGCCCTAACTAGATACCGGATTGGCCGAGTGGGGTCAAGGGGAGGAGCCGGGAAAGGCGGATTCCGACCTCCGACCTTGTATCTTGATCCTGCACTGCTCAATGTCCGCCGACGCACCGAGGCATCGACCACTGACGCACCAACCTCCGACGTCTGACTGGAAAAGAAAGGGGCTAAAGGGCTAAGGGACTGGCCTTTATAAGTTCCCGCAGCCAGGGTTGATCGAATTCGGGAACACTTCGGCCCAGGTCGGGGTTTTCGATCAGCGATTCTATTCGTTCAAGCACCTCCACTATCAGGCGTTGCCCCACTGCGGGGACGAGCTGCTCTTCATACCACTGCTTTATCGATTGCAGGTCCTCGATAGCTGACTCGGAAATCTCGAGTTTAATCGGGGCCACGCTACTAAAGGCCCAGGCGCTTTCGAGCCTCGCTCAGGGTATGAGTGCGCCCCGATTCCAAGTCATTCAATCCGGCAACCACGGCTCGCATGAAGGCTCGTTCTTCATTCGCTGCCTCGAAATCCTGCAGCGACTGCATTACAGCGACACCCCGGCCGCGGCTGGTCAGCAAGGCCGGACGATGGGCCTGATTCACGTGTTTGACCACGCGCCCGGGATTGACTTTAAGATCCGTCAGCGGGATGACATCCTCTGAAAATTTGGTTCCCATGATGGCTGGCCATGTTTGAAAGGCCTCCATAATAGCACCTGTCAAATGGGCTTTTAAAATACCTGATAAGCGGACGGCAAAGCGCTTGAAGCGGGATAAAGGTAGAAAGGTAGAAAGGTAGAAAGGTGAAAGGTGAAAGGTGAAAGGAAAAAAGCAAGACCCGCGCGCAGGTGCTCAAGTCGCCTTCCAATTCGAAATCCTCCTGCCAGTCCACTCCATTTTCATATGACACCCTTGAACTACAGGGGATGACGCCGGGGGGCGGAGGAGCGCTACACACGCCGCCCCCTCCGATCGGACGCTGTTGTAATGGATTCCCCATCGACCGGCCTCGCGGCATTCGATTCCGAAGTCCTGCGATGCCTGCCAACTGTCTGGATCATGCAGGATGCGGGGGTTGGACTCATCGCGGATATCGACCAGCGGTTTGGCCACGGAGCTGACGTAGCAGCGGTAGGTGTCGGTACGGGAGGCGATTTTATTATCGACGAACCAGCGGCGGCGGTGCCAGGCAACTTCGGTTGCGGCGGCATCGACCGAGTCGGCGGCGTAGTAGACGCCGTAATCGCCGGGTGAGAAGCGGCTGCCCTGGGGCGCCGGGTGGCAGAATGCGGCCATGACCGGGGTGGAGCCGGACCCGTAGATCCAGTCGTGTTTCGGGACCCGGGTGATTTCGCCCAACTCCGAAATAAGACGCGTGTTGGTGGCGCTTTCGATCGCGGCAACCGCGTTCAGCTCCTCGCGACTGGCCAGGCGATCCCAGATTTGCACTGGCGGGAAGCGCGACGGGACGATGCAATACCAGTCCGGTGTCGCCGGCAGGGCTTGGCGAAAATGCTCCGGCAGACGCTCAGGCAAAATCGCCGCCCCGCCAGCCATCCAGATACTGACGCACCTGGAAAAGATCGGCGGCACGACCGGTGGTCAGGCGTGCCTTGGGTGGATGACCGCAAAACAGGGGCGCATCTGAAGGTGAGTTGATCCACTGCCGTATGTCGTGCTCTTCCTGCTCCGGCTCACCGGCCAGCAGAATCTCCAGCGCCTTTTCGATGCCCAGGACATAGGAGGTGCGCTCAATCAGATCAGGAGAAATCGCGCGCGAGGGCAGGCTCTGGCGCTTGTAGCGATACAGGGTGCGCGGCTCCAGGCCCAGGGTCGCGGCCATGTCGTCGTGGGTAAACCCCCACGCCGCCAGGGTGCGAAGGGCGACGCTGAAGGCAGCCGGCATGGATTCGCGCAGGGTGTTTTGTGGAATGGCGGTATTGAGCATGGCCACGGCTTCCATGGAGAGATCGACTGGAGGTCACAATATCACAAAAAGACAGTTGGCACGCCTTTATTACTGACACATGTCACTGAGACTGCATGACCTTATCGATCCAGTCGGCATAGTGGGCCACGCGCGGAAAGATTTCGGTGACGCCGTACAAGCCTTCGATGTCGTCGTAGTCCTGGCAGCAACTGACGCCGGCGATGTGGAGGCGGTCATCGCGCTCGATCAATGCGCCACTGCCGCTGTCACCCGGGCCATTGATGCCCTCCAGTTCGGTCGCATCGGCCGATCCCGGCGGGTCGAACCGGAAGTACAGGCGATGCTTATCCACGCTGGCAACCCGATTGGTCGCCGCGCGAACCATTCGATCGCCGCCGACCGGCCCGGTCAGCCCGGTGCCGGTATGGCCCGAGCCGACAAAAATCACGACCTGCCCCGCTTCGTCCTGCTCGCGGTATAGATCGACGTAACGGTGATTGACGATGGGTTCCGTCAGTTCGACCAGGGCGATATCGCTGGCGCGCGATGGCCGGCGAATATAGTCCGGATGCAGATGGACACTGGCGACCAGGTAATTTCGTCCGAGGTGGGTGACATGATGTTGAGCGGTGCTGCGATTGGCCGGATGGCCCGGTGTGAAGCTCTGGGCCACGTGGGCGGCGGTGAGAATCCAGCGCGGCGCGATCAGGGTGCCTAAGCCGTTGCCACCAGGGCTTGGCTTGCCGTCCCGACCGGGCACATTCAACTCGACATGGATATCGATGTAGCGCTCGGCGAAGAGTCGATGCTCTTCATCGGCACGATCATGGTGAATGATCATCGCGCTGGTCGGTAGCGGGAGAATCAGCGCCAGAATGATGATGGCTGCCAGTCGATGTGATGCAAGGAAGTGGTTCATGATTCCTGCTCTTTGGGGCGACCGTCAACGCCGACGATCCAGTCGACGATGGCCGGCACCAGCTCCTGGTGAAAGTCGCCGACATCTCCAGCCCTGGCCGCCTCGGCATCGCGCGCCTGACGCAGGCCGTGGTTCATGTCTTCAATGAGTAAATAGCTGCCGATGCCAGGCTGCATGCCGTTGAGGATGTCGGCCACGTAGCGATGTTCCTCCGGGCTGGTGACGTAGTCGGCGCCGCCGGCGATCAACAGGGCGGGCACGCCCGCAGCGGCCCATTCGGCCAGCGGGCTGATATCGGCCACCTGCTGGAAGTAGCTGTAGTGGTGTGGCAACTGGAAGGCGCCGGCACGCTCGGGATAATCAGCAAGGATGTCTTCCGGGCTGTGTTTTTGCATGGTGTAGCGATAATGCACAGCCACGCTCTCGCGCATCCCCGCTTCGACTTCGGCCGGGGTCAATCCGGACAGGTGAGCCTGCCGACGACTGTTGGCGATCAGGTATTCAAACCAGGGCAAGCCGGTGGTGCCGATGGCGACCACGGCGTTAACTGGCTGGGCCTTCTCTGCGGACTCGGCGGCGAGCACCGGGCCGATGATGCCACCCATGCTGTGGCCGAGCAGGATGATCCGATCCTGGTCCACTTGAGGCAGGGAACGGACCTGCTCCAGACCGGCGCGATAACCGGCCAGCTCGACCTCGAAGTCGATCTCCATGCACGGCGCGCCCTGGCTGTCTCCCATGCCGCTTTTCTCGACCCAGTAGGTCTGATAGCCGGCCAGGGTCAGCCGGTCGAGGAGATGGATATAAGGAAAGTCGTCGCTGCGATCGAGGGAGTAGCAACCAATGCCACCGAGCATGACGATGGTTGGAAAGAGCCCGTCACCGTGCGGCCGCGTTGTAATGGTGCGCCGAAGCGTGCGTGGAAGCTCATCCCCGGCCACGGCGACCGTGCCGTAGACGATATCAAAGTCATCACTCTGGCGATAGGGCACGGGCTGCGGATGGACCAGGACCTGCATCGGCTCCCCATCACGGACCAGATCGAACCGGACCTCGGACGGACGATCAGCCCGAAGTCTGGCAACGACGTCGGCCTGGCTGGCGACCGCCTCACCATCCATGCGCAAGATGACATCGCCTTCGCGAATGCCGGCCTGGCCGGCCGGTTGATCGACCGGTGCGAGTACAACGCGCGCACCGTCTTCGGCCGGATCCATGGCCAGGCCGATCTGGACCATGCGCGGAAGCTCGTCGGTGTGGTCCGGACTTGCTTCGACCCCGTCGGAAAGCAGGCATGCGCCAACAAGGATTGCGCCAAGAATTGCGACAGAAATGAAATCGGCCGTCGTGGGTCGGCTGGCAGGCATGATGGTCGTTCCTTGTTTGTTGATGGACGAAATGACGGGAAATGGTGTTTGCGCCCTTCAGCGGGCGAGCGGGTCCGGCCGGAGCTGGAAGTGGAGCACCTTGCTGGTCTGGCCGCGGCCACCCTCCATGTGGAATGGCGCGCGGGTGCTGATGGTCGCCCACAGCCCCCTGCCCTTCCAGCCGGCATCGGGATCGTCGATCCGGCCATCCAGCCACTTGGTGTAGAAGCCAAGTGGATAGGGCACGCGCAGGACGACCCACTCGCCGTCGTTGAGCACCAGCAGGCCTTCGGAAAGGTTGCCAGTGTTGATTGGCGTGTTGGGGCCCAGACCGAAGGTGTCGAACTGGTCGACCCAGGTGTAGTAGCTGCCCTCGGCGCTGCCCGGCGTGGTCACGTTGCGCATCTGCGGGAGCGGCTCGGGGTAGAAGGTCCAGCCTTCCGGGCAATGCTGGCCAGTGGCGTCGGGGCCGTTCAGCGGGCCGGTGCATTTGTGGCGATCGAAACTGCCCATATGGCCACTGGCAAGCGCGGCCCAGACCACCCCGTCGCGATCAACATCCATCCCGCGTGGCGAGAATCCCTCGACCGGGGTGCCATCGGGGTTGAGCGGCGGCTCATAGACCTCCGCCAGCGTGGTATGCGGCGGGTCGTTACCCGGAACCAGACGGATGACCGACCCTGGATAGCCAAGCTGCGAACCCCAGACCGAGCCATCGGGCGCCGGCGCGACAGCGTAGAAGCCGCCCGGGTGGCGTTTGTCGAGGGTGGGATCGACCGGCTCGTTCGGCTCGACGTAATCGTCGCGCCGGCCGTTGCCATTGGTGTCCATGATCAGCGCCGTCCATCCCTGTGAGGCAACCTCGTCACCCGTTTCCTCCAGCATCCGCGTGTTCAGCCAGCCCACGACCGGTCCGCCACCACTGGTCCAGAGGGTATTGTTGTCGTCTTCGGCGAACATCAGGTGGTGGGTACCGAAGCAGGTGCTGATGTGGGTGAACTCGCCGCTTTCCGGGTCGTACATGGCCAGATGCCGGCTCGCTTTCTCAAGAGGAAAGAGCTGGGCCGAAGGATGGTCGGAGCCTTCGCGGCAAAAGTCGGGGTTCTCCGCGGGGCGCACAGCCGAGGTGATCCACACCCGGCCGCGTTCGTCGAACATGGGGTTGTGGACGTTGGTCCGACTGTTCCAGATCGCCTCGTCACCCCAGTACGGCGAGGGGCCCACCACTTCGGTCGGGGCCGAGCGCGGGGTCGCCGGGTCACGGACGGTGACCGGCACTTGCGCCGCGGTATGGGTTCGGGGATCGAGTACGGGCAGGTAGTCGGCGCTATGCTCCAACGCACCATAAAGCGGACCATAAGCGTTCACGGTGGGATCGCGCCGGTCGGTCGAAACCAGGTCGTGCAGGTAGGCCTTCTCGTCAGCCCAGTCCCACAAGGTAATGACCACATTGCGCTCGATGCCCTGGGGCCGGGGCGGCGTCGGCGGGATCTCGCCGGCGGCAATGCGGTCGGTCCAGTCGGCATAGAGTTCGAGCACGCGCCGGCCCATGAACGACGTGGCGCCAACCATCGGGCCGCCGGCCTGGCCGGCCCGTAGACGATGCTCCCAGGCCTCGACCGAGGAATCGAAGCCAGCAAAGGCATCGGGGATTTCGCGGGTGCCCAGGCCGCCCATCTGGTGACAGTTCAGGCAAAAGTTGTTGCCCACGAAGCTGCGCAACTGGGCCTGATGCTGGAGATTGGGCGAGAGGCCGTTGCCGTCGGGGCCAGTGCCCGGGAACTGGTCGGCGGCTGGCAGCTCAAGCAACGAGTACCAGTAGCCTGCCGGGTAGTAATACGCTGCCGCGCGCGCATTCGGTGCGGCGACCGCGTTCAGGTCGAGAATGCGCCCGGGTTGCGCGAGTGTCTGCGGCGAATCCACCAACCCGTAGCCGCGTACCCAGACGCTGTAGTTCGCCTCGGGCAGATCGGGAATCAGATAGCGGCCATCATCATCGGTCACCACGATCCGGGCGAAGCGGGTCGGCAGATCGTCAGTCTCGGCGATCACCCACACGCCGGCCTCGGGGCCATTGGGTCCCGTCACAACACCCTCGATGTCGTTGCCGTCTGGGGCGGCCGGCTCGGGACTGTCGGCGGGCGGGCTGCTGCACGCTGTCGCAACAAGGACCACCACCAGGATCGTTGTGAGCAACAGAAGGTGGATCGGGGTGTGCTTCATCTTGGTCTCCTTGGATGTGGCAATGCGCGGCGGTTTGCGAATGAGCGTTGCCTGGCAATGTGCAAATGATGTGCCAATTGGCTTATTCAGGCATTTCCTGCCGTGGCCTCAAGCCCGGCCGTCCCGCTCACGGGATTAAAAATCTCGGTTCCGGGTAGCCGCACGGTCAGACCGAGCCTGCGGGTCTGTTCTCGAAGCACCTGGCCAGGCAGCCCCTGGCACTGACCCTCGGGCGCCGGGCGGGGTCGCTACCACGTTGCCGGCAGCCAGTCCAGTCCAGTAGCATACATTTTCCGGGACAATTGCAGAGGATCCATTTTCAGCGTTTTTATTTTGTGGCCACTTATGGTTACAATAGGGCGCCGCTGCGGGGCTGGCGATCACAAGGGGTTGTAGACGTGTTGGCCCAAAGCAGCCATTCCTAAACCAAAGGGAGGGCCATCATGACGACCACCAACAATAGCGCGGAAAGCCGCCATGCAACAGGCATTGAGCCTGTGACCACGGCGCCGTGAGCGCGTACCCCGGGCAGGCAGCGGGGTTGATTCTTGCGCTTGTTTTCTCGCTGGCCTCCATGCCTGCTCCTGGCAAATCTCTGGATGATCAACTCGCCGAGGCGGCGCAACTGAACTTTTCCGGGCACTGGCAACGTGCGCGGGACGCACTTGATGCGATCAGCCCTCAACTCGGCCAGGCAACCCGCAAGCAGCAAGATCGTCATTCGCTGGAACTGGCGACCAACCTGTCGCTGGCCGGGGAGATCGATGAGGGCCTGATGCTGCTTGAAGAGTTGCTCGACAGCCATCTGGAGCCGCCGCAACGCCTGAACGCCTTATGGCTCAGTGCCACCCTGGCAACCATGGCCCGCCAGTACGAACTGGCTTTCGCTTATTTGCAGATGGGGCTGGAATTGAAGCCTCAGGTTGATGACCCGGTGCAAGTCGCCGGCCTGCTCGGCATTGCCAGCCAGATGCATGCGCAAGTGGGCGAATATGAACAAGCGATTGCCCTGGGGCACAGCGCCGTCGAATACGCTCGTCAGACCGGCTCGATCTGGGAGCTGTGCATCGCCCGCCAACGCCTCGCTTCGGCTTATGCTTCCGGCACAGACACGGTCGCCATCGAGTCCTATTTCAGAATGGCCTTGGAGCCATGCGAGGAAGCAGGCAACCTGCATTACACCGGCGCCATCGAGTACAGCCTGGCCGCTCTGATGCTCGAAATGAACCGGCTCGATCGAGCCGAGCCGTTGATCATTCGGGCACTGACGCAACTGACAGAGTCGGGCCATGATGCCGGCCTGGCCGTCACTCGGCTGGTGTGGGCGCGGTACCTGACCAGGCAAAACGACACCGAACAGGCTGAAGAGATTTTGCTGAACCTGGTCAGCACGTTCAGGACAAGCGATGCCTGGGACCACCTGGCCGAAACTTATGAGCTGCTGTGTGATATCGCCGCCCAACGGGGTGACTACAAGTTAGCGCTGTCGCATCAATTGGCCAGAGTCGATGCCAGAGAGCGATTTTTAGACCGCGACCGCGCCCGGCGCCTTGCCTACCTGCAAGTTGCCTTCGACATGAGCGCCAAGGAACAGGAAATTGACCTGCTGCACGAACAGGCACAGGTCCGTGAGCTTCAGGATCAGTCGAGAAAGGAGAAAAGACGGTTGCAGGGATACGGTGTCGCCGGCGGGGGAATCCTGCTGTTGGCCCTGGCAGCGATGCTGTTGCATGCCAGCCGCGAGCGACGTCATTTTCGTAGCTTGTCGCGGCGCGACAGCCTGACCGGCCTGTATAACCACACCCGCTTCTTCGAGAACGCCACCGAAGTATTGAACAAGTCAGCGCGCAACGGGCAACCAGTCACCCTGGTACTTGCTGACATTGACCACTTCAAGCAGGTCAACGACCAGCATGGGCACCATTCCGGGGACGAGGTGCTGGGTCGGGTTGCCGGCCGCTTGCGCGAAGTGTTTGGCGACGACGGCATCATCGGCCGCGTTGGTGGCGAGGAGTTTGCCGTTATCCTGCCGGGCCATGACGATGTCGAGGCAGGCGAAGCGATCGAGCGCTTGCGCGAGAATCTGAACAAAACCCGCGCTGGTGACAACGAAATTGCCATCACCGCCAGCTTTGGCATTGCCGAGGCGCGCGGCAATGAAGACATCAGCCAGCTTCGCCAACGCGCAGACCGGGCCCTGTACGAGGCCAAGGACGCCGGCCGAGACAGTGTACGGACGGCAACCAAGCCCGGGGATTGAAAAAATCTGATTTCACCACAGAGTAACAAGGCGTGCGGGAGTGTCGCAAAAAACACCAAAAGACTGAACCACAGAGGACACAGAGAAGGTGAGCTTGTCTTTGTTCCTTCCGCGACAGCGGACCCGGTTGGAGACTCTGTGGTGAAATTCCTTTTTGCCTGTCGGCGTCAGTTGTCCTCGGGTTCAGCCCGACGCTCGCTTTCGATCAATGCCGGCCCGGAACCGAAATCGACCGGCGACTGGGCGGCCAGCCAGGCCAGAACCGCGTAGGCGGCGGCGTTCTGGGCCAGGTCTTCGGGGTCGATCTTGTCCAGGGTGTCGTTTTCGGTGTGGTGATAGTCGAAATAGGTGGTGCCGTCCTGGCGCAGGTCGACCACGGCCAGGCCATGCGGCAGCGAGGGAATAAAATCGGGCCCACCCATGGCGCGTCGTGCCCCAAGGTCGATACCCAGCGGCTCGAGCTCTTGCTGGATGGCCTCGATCACCGGCCAGGCTTCGTCCGAAACCCGGGCCCCGATCTCGTAGATCCGCCCGGCACCGAAATCCGATTCGGCGCCAAGCTGGTAGTTTTCGAAGTTCTCATGATGCGCTTCGGCCCAGGCGCGACCGCCCCAGAGTCCGATTTCCTCAGCGGCGAAGTAAATGATGTGGATGGAGCGGTCCGGACGCTGCTCAAGATCGAGAATCAGCTGCCCGGCTTCGGTGATGATGGCAATGCCGGCACCATCATCCAACGCGCCGGTGCCCACGTCCCAGGAATCGAGATGGGCGCCCAGGGCGACGATCTTTTCAGGAGAAACGGCACCCGTGATTTCTGCGATAACGTTATGACCGGTATGGGCCTCCGACTTTTGCGCCGATATCTCGATCGCCATGCGGACCGGCTCACCCAATGCGATCAGGCGTTCGATCTGGTCAGCATCCGGATTGGAAATGGCCGCGGCCGGCAAACGTCGCTGGCTGGTATCGAAGCGCATGCCACCGGTGTGGGCAAAGCGATTGGACGAGGTGCCGATTGAGCGGATGACGACGGCCGCGGCACCCATATCGGCAGCGATGATGGCCCCCTGCGCGCGGGCCTGCACAGCCGGCCCGTAACCGGAGCCATCGCGGGTCCGGGTCATGCGGTTGCGAATGAAAACGATCTTGCCCTCGACATCGGCCGCGTCGGCCGCTTCCAGCGCCGCCAGGTCGTCGAACATGACGACCTCGGCTTCGATGCCTCCGGCTGGCGTCGCCGGTGAGAACCCGATGGCCAAAGCTTCCATTTCCTGCTCGACTGGTGCAGTCACTCGCACGCGCTCGTATTCACGGGTCCAGGTCGGGTACGTGGCTGGCTCAAGCCAGACTCGATCGAATCCGATGTCATTGAGCAAATCCTCGGCCCAGGCCACCGCGCGCGCCTCGGCTTCGGTGCCTGCCATCCGCGGGCCAATGCGCGTGGTCAGATCCTGGACTATTTCGAACCCGCCATCGCGCTGCAAGGCGCGCTCGCGAAGTTCGCGGGCCACGCCCAGATCTTCATCGGAAAAATACTCGGCCACGGCGGGCACGGCCAGCAGCAGGGCCAGGACAGAAACTGCACACTTCATACACGATCTCCTAAGAATTTTGCCACGCCTTCCAGAAACATCTGCACCGCGATCGCCACCAGCAGCATGCCCATCAGTCGTTCGGTTGCGATCAGGCCACGCTGGCCCAGAAGCCGCTTGAGTTGCGGTGCGATCAGCAGAATCACGGCGCTGGCCGCCCACGCCAGCAATACGGCCAGCGACCATAGTCCGAGTCGTTCCGGCTCGCCGGTCACCAGCAGCAACAGCACTGCCAGCGCGCTGGGCCCGGCGATCATGGGTACCGCAAGCGGAACCAGGAACGGCTCTTCACCGTCGTCGTCCTCCTCTTCGCGCATCTGCCGGGGCACCGGGAAAATCATCTTCAACGCGATCAGAAACAGGATGATGCCACCGGCGACACTGACCGACGACTGGCTCAAACCCAGAAATGCCAGCACAGATTGGCCGGCCAGCAGGAACAGGAACAACAGCGCCAGAGCCAGCAATAGCTCCCGGATCAGAACCCGATAGCGCCGCTCCGGCGCGACCTTGTCGAGCACCGACAAAAAGATCGGAATGCTGCCAAGCGGGTCCATGACGACAAACAGCAGAATGGTCGCGCTGATCAGATCCACGGGGTGACCCTGTCGCTGGCACCGTGACGCTCAGCCGACGGCAAAGCGGTCAGCAGCAAGGCGAGACTTGGTGGCTTCATCAGGTGCCCTGCCGGACCTTTTCGGTCTGATCGGGAAGAAATGCCTCAAGGTGTTTCAGCGCCCGCACATAAACTCGGCGCTTGAAAGGAATGACATTGCGCGCCGGGTACCAGAAATCGACCCAGCGATACTCTTCAAACTCCGGTTGGGCGACAGCGTCGAGTTGGAAGGCATCATCGCCGCCCAAAAACTCGAGCAGAAACCAGACCTGCTTCTGACCGATGCAGATCGGCTTCTGGTGGCGCCGGCGAAAACGACGCGGCAGACGGTAACGGAGCCAGCCCGGGGTTGAACCAAGCACGCGCACATGATGCGCTTCCAGCCCGGTTTCCTCGGTCAGTTCGCGGTACATCGCCTCAAGCGGCGTTTCATCGGAGTTCATACCGCCCTGGGGAAACTGCCAGCCGTCCTGGCCGGCCCGCCGCGCCCAGAAGACGCGGCCATCACCCCTGGTCAGCACGATCCCTACATTGGGTCGAAAACCATCCGGGTCTATCATGTGTATTGCCCAGGCACCGGCTATGATACCGTGCCGAAAAAGAATCAACTGCCCGAATGGTAATCAATCCCAGCCTTTCACGCCAGCCATGTCTGCTCCCCGCTTCCCGAAACTGACCTGGATTGTGCTGATCGCAGCCGTTCCGGCCAGCCTGCTGCTCGCCGCCTGCTGGGGCAGTGGCGGCTGGCAATGGCCGTGGCGCGCCGATCCGGCGATGGCGCGCGTGATGCTGGAACTGAGGCTGCCACGTGCCATCGCCGCACTGGTGACCGGCAGCCTGCTGGCCATGGCCGGTTGCCTGATGCAAGTGCTGCTGAGAAATCCATTGGCCGATCCATACGTGCTGGGTCTTTCGGGTGGCGCGGCCGCGTTCGCCCTGGCAGGGATGATGTTCGGCCTGGCGTGGTTGCCGGTTCCCGTGCTGGCATTCGCCGGCTCCATGCTGACGATGATCATCGTTTTTGTCCTGGCCCGAGGCCGGGGCGCATGGAGCACCACACGGGTATTGTTGACCGGTGTGGTGGTCGCCTCGGGCTGGGGCGCGCTGATTTCACTGATGCTGGCGACCGGCCCGGACGCCAGCCTGCGCAGCATGCTGTACTGGCTGATGGGTGATCTGAGTTACGCGCGCCTGTCGGCCTGGTGGCTGATTCCGCTGGGGCTGGGGCTGGCCTTTTTGTGGTTGCGCGGTCGCAGCCTGAACGTGATGAGCGGCGGCCAGCTGCAGGCCGCCCTGCTCGGTGAATCAAGCCGCGGTCGCTTCTGGGAAATCTACGTCATCGCCTCGCTGCTGACCGGGCTGGCGGTCTCGATTGCCGGGGCCATCGGTTTTGTCGGCTTGATCGTGCCGCATTTGATGCGCCTGGTGGTCGGCGCCGACCACCGCCGCCTGGTGCCGGCAGCCGCCCTGTTCGGTGGCGCGTTCCTGGTCACAGCCGATACCTTCGCGCGTACTCTGTTGAGTCCACGGCAACTGCCGGTCGGCGTTTTGACTGCGCTGATCGGTGTACCGCTGTTTTTGTTGCTGCTTCATCGCGCGGTGAAAATTCGCTGATGTCTGCCGTCGTGCTTCAGGCAAGCCATCTCGATGTCGGCATTGGCGAGGTCAATGTCGTCAAGGATCTGAACCTGTCCGTCAAGCCGATGGAATTCTGGGGCCTGCTTGGGCGCAATGGTGTCGGCAAGACCACACTGCTGAAGGTGCTGGCCGGGGTTCGGCCGCCCGGCCGCGGTGACATCTCCTTGAATGGAGAGCCGATGACCCGGCTGGCTCGAAAGCTGATCGCGCGCCAGCTCGGCATGCTGCCGCAGCATACCGGTTATGCGTTTGACGCCACCTGTGAGCAGACCGCACTGGTCGGACGCCATCCGCACCTGAAAGCCTGGGCCCGCGAAACCGCCACCGACCGCGCTCTGGCCCGCCAGGCCCTGACCGACCTGGGGCTATTGGAGCTGGCCCAGCGCAGTTGCATGGACCTGTCCGGCGGCGAATCGCGTCGCCTGGCCCTGGCCGCGCTGCTGGTTCAGGACCCGGGCATCATGTTGCTTGATGAACCCACCAATCACCTGGACCCGGCCAATCAGGTCACCATCCTCGATGTACTTGGCAGGAAAGTCCGCGATCAGAACAAGGCTGCGATCATGGCCCTGCACGAAGTCAACCTGGCCACCTGCTATTGCAGCCATGTGCTGATGTTATTTGGGGATGGCCAATGGCTGGCCGGCCCGACTGACGAGCTGCTCAACGCCGAAACATTGAGCAGGCTTTATCAATGTCGCGTGCGGCTGGTCGATGATGGTCAGCAACGGGTGTTTGCGGTGGCGGGGTAGAGTGAAGAATAGTTGACGCGAATGAGTTAGTCTTATAGGCAAATGGATCTTTCCAATTACAAAGTAGAGAACTTCTACGACGAATTGACCGGCACCAGTGGACGCCCGCGCGCCGCCGCGCGGGCATTGTGGAAGTACTTGAAGGGTCTTGACCCTGAAGAGCTGGCCGAGAGACGTGCGGCCTGTGAACTGGCGGCCATGGTGGCGGGCGTTACTTTCCGTGTTTACTTTGAAGACACCGGCGTCGACCGGGCCATGCCATTCGATCTCATTCCGCGGGTGATTGCCAAGCGCGAATGGGACCAGATTGCCGACGGCCTCAAGCAGCGGGTGCATGCGCTCAACCTGTTTATCGACGATCTGTACAACGACCAGAAGATCATCGCCGACGGTGTCTTCCCCGGTGAATTGCTGGAGAATTCGGAGAATTTCCGACCGCAATGCAAGGGATTTTCACCGCCACTGGGGATCTGGGCGCATATCTGCGGCAGCGACCTGGTGCGCGACGGCGAGGGCACGATGTATGTGCTCGAAGACAACCTCAGAATTCCGTCAGGCGTGTCTTACATGCTGGAAAACCGCCAGGTGATGAAGCGGGTATTGCCGGAGCTTTTCGAAAACTCAGGCATCCAGCCGGTCGATGAATATCCGTCGCAACTTTATGACACCCTGGCCTCTTTATCGCCGCGACCAGCCGACTATCCGGGTGTCGTGGTGCTGACCCCGGGCATGTACAACTCGGCCTTTTTCGAGCATGCCTACCTGGCCCAGCAGATGGGCGTGGAGCTGGTCGAAGGTCGCGACCTGGTGGTTGACGACAACAACGAAGTTTTCATGCGCACCATCAGCGGCCTGAGTCAGGTCGATGTAATCTATCGTCGCGTGGATGATTTGTTCCTTGATCCGGAAGCCTTCCGCGAGGATTCGCTGCTTGGTGTTCCCGGTTTGATGCGCGCCTGGCGTGCCGGCAAGGTGGCGCTGGCCAACGCACCGGGCGCTGGTGTTGCCGACGACAAGGTGGTTTATGCCTACGTGCCGGAAATCATCCGCTACTACCTCGGCGAAGAACCCATGGTCAAGAACGTACCGACCTGGAAATGCGGCGAAGAGGAAGATCGCAAATATGTCCTGGCCCACCTGGATGAACTGGTGGTCAAACCAGCCAACGAGTCCGGCGGTTACGGCATGCTGATCGGCCCGCATTCGACCAAGAAGGAGCAGAAGGAATTTGCCCGCCTGATTCGCGACAACCCGCGCAATTACATTGCCCAACCAACCCTGGCGCTGTCGACTTGCCCGACCTTTGTCCAGGGTGGTGTTGGCCCGCGTCATATCGACCTGCGCCCATTCATTCTTTCCGGCCATCAGACTTATGTCACCACCGGCGGCTTGACCCGGGTGGCGATGAAGTCCGGTTCGCTGGTCGTCAATTCATCCCAGGGTGGCGGCACCAAGGACACCTGGATCGTGGACACGGAGCGCTGAGCGATGCTGTCCCGACTAGCTGAAAATCTCTACTGGCATGGCCGCTATCTTGAGCGGGCCGAAGATCTGGCGCGACTGGTCAACGTCAACGCCAATCTGCATCTTGACCTGCCCGGGCAATTGACGCCCGGCTGGGAGCCGCTGGTACGCATCGTCGGTAACCCGGAATTATTCGACGAGCTCTACGAGGACAAGTCCGAACGCCATGTGGTCCGTTACATGATGGCCGACGAGCGCAACCCGGGCTCTTTGAGGGCGACCCTGGAGTTTGCCCGCGAAAACCTGCGCTCGGCGCGCGATCTGTTGCCGCGCGAGGTGTGGGAGCAGATGAACGCGCTATACCTGAAAGGCCAGGATGAGCTACCTGCCAACCTGTCCAAGCGGCGCCGGCACGAATTCCTGCGCGAGCTGATTCTTGATTGCCAGCAGTTGGCCGGCACCCTGCTGGGTACCATGAGCCAGGATGATGCCTACAGCTTCATCCTGATTGGCCGCTACCTGGAACGGGCCGACATGACCACCCGCATCCTCGATGTGCGCGCCAATGACCTGCTGCCGCATGACCTTGAAGACCTGCCGCCATATGAATCGATCCAGTGGATGAGCGTGCTCAAGTCTTTGACGGCCTACCAGATGTACCGGCGTCACGTTCGCTTGCGGGTCAATGGCAGTGATGTGCTGCGTTTTCTGTTGCGCAACGATGAGTTTCCACGCTCGGTGATGTTTTGCATGGGCGCCCTGGAAGCCCTGATTGCCGACCTGCCAGGCGAGGATGATCAGGCCCTGCGTTCGGTCACCCGGCTGCAGCGCATGCTCAACGAGTCCAAGCTGGTCAAGCTGCGTGGCCAGCCATTGAGTGATCTGATGGATCAACTGCAGATCGAAACCGCCTCGATTGATGATGCCATCCGCCAGACCTGGTTCTTGCGACCATGAGAACGTTCCGCTGCGAGTGCGGAAACACCCTGTATTTTGAAAATACCGATTGCGTGCAATGCGGACGCAAGCTCGGTTTTCTGCCCGATGCCCTGACCCTGTCGGCACTGGATCCGGCAGAAAATGGCGAATATGTCGCCCTGAGCCAGGAAGTGCTCGGCCGGCGTTACCGTCAATGCCTGAACTACAGCCAGCAGGATGCCTGCAACTGGATGGTGCCGGCCGACGACCCGGACCCGTATTGCATGGCCTGCCGCCTGAACGAGGTCATCCCCAACCTCGACAAGCCCGGTAACCGAACCCTGTGGATCCGCATCGAGCAGCGCAAGCGGCGCCTGGTCTACGACCTGCGCCATCACCGCCTGCCGGTCATACCAAGATCCAGCCAGCCGGATACTGGGCTCGGTTTCGCCTTTCTCGAAGATGATCCGGGTGACGGCCACGAATTCCACGATCACCACCAGGGCAACCAGATCATGACCGGTCATGCCAATGGCCTGATCACAATCAACATTGCCGAGGCCGACGATGTTGAGCGGGAGCGGATGCGGGTGCAGATGAATGAGCAGCAACGCACCCTGCTCGGCCACTTCCGCCACGAAAGCGGCCATTACTATTGGGACCGGCTGGTGGCCACTGGCCCGATGCTGGCCCGGGTGCGTGAGTTGTTTGGTGATGAGCGCCAGGACTACGCCAGTTCGATCGATCAGTACTACAGCGCCGGGCCGCCCGCCAACTGGCAACAGAACTATGTCAGCGCCTATGCCAGCGCGCACCCGTGGGAAGATTGGGCCGAGTGCTGGGCCCACCTGTTGCAGATCAATGACACGCTCGAAACCGCTGTGGCCATCGGCCTGGCTCCGGCCGGGGTGATTGGTGGCAACATGGTCAAACGCGCCGACCATTGGACCAAGCTGGCGCTGAAGATCAACCTGCTCAACCGCTCCATGGACCAGCCCGACCCCTACCCGTTCGTCCTGACCCCGAACGTGGTCAAAAAACTGCAACTGGTCGATGAGGTCATTCGCAACAGCGGTTACTCACCCTGACTCTTTAAATTATTGACCCCTTATCCGAGCTTCGCGATCTATTCCCAGTCGAAGCGCGGCAGTTCCAGGAACAATCGCTTCAGCCCGTCTGACCAGGCCTGGCCCAATGATTTCAGCCAAGGGTCGTCGGCCTCGAAGCGGCAGCGGTGCGCAACCTTCACGCTGTCGGCCTCGTAGATCATCAACTCGATGGGCGGACCCACGGTCAGGTTCGACCGAACCGAGGCATCCATGGAAATCAGGGCACAGCGCGCGGCCCGGTCGAGATTGACGGTCGGATCAATGATCCGATCAAGAATCGGCTTGCCGTACTTGGTCTCGCCAATCTGCAGAAACGGCTTGTCGCGCGAGGTGGCGATGTAGTTGCCCTGCGGGTAGATCAGGAACGCATCGTGCGGCTTGCCCCTGATCTGGCCGCCAAGAATGAATGAGGCCTCCATCATGCCGCCATTCTGCTCGGCCTGGCCTGAAAACCCGTGCTGAACCTGGCCGCTGACATCGCCGATATAGCGTGCGACTTCGTCCAGGTGCTCAAGTGCGTTCAGACTGCTCTCAGCGCCCGGTGTCGCCATGTCGCGCTCGACCTGCTTGATCACCGCCTGGGTGGTTGCCAGGTTGCCGGCAGACAGCAGCACGATGACCCGATCATCGGCTGTCTTGAAGTGGTGCATCTTGGAATAGAGGCTCAGGTCGTCGACCCCGGCGCTGGTGAGCGAATCCGAGGCAAACACCAGCCCGGCTTCAAGCCGAATGGCAACGCAGTAGGTCATGGGCCAATCATTTCACCAGGAAGCCAACAGATGCGGATTATATCCTCAATCAACTTTCGCGGACGCTGACTTCCTGGCCGGGGCGGAGGCGTTCGTTGCCGCGGATCACGACTTTGTCGCCGGCCTGGATGGGGCCGGAGACTTCGATCCACTCGCCTTCGCCGATACCGGTGGTCACCCGGATACGGCGGGCGGTGTTGTCGTCATCGATGATGAAAACAGCAATGCCGTCGCCCCGCAGTACGAGCGCATCACGCGGTACGGCGAGCACTTCCCGAACATCGGCGGTGGGAACGGTCACCCGCACGGTCTGCCCGACGGGAAGCGATTCGGCCAGGTCCAGGCGCAGCTCGAACACGTGACGGGCTTCGTCGCCGACGCTCACCAGGGTGCGTACCGGCACATGAAACAGCGCGGTGGCGCCAATGGTCACGGCCAACTCGTCGCCAGGGCGCACGAAGCGGTAATAGTTGAGCGGCGCCCGGGCGACGATCTCCAGGCTGTTCGGATTGACCAGGCGGATCACGCGGGTACCGACTGCGACCCGCTCTCCGGCATTGGCGACGCGTTCGGCCACCACTCCCGGGAAGGGCGCGGTAATGTCGGTCCGGTCAAGCTGGTCTTCAAGCTGATTGAGGCGACTGCGCACCACAGCCAGATCACCAGCGGCGATATCCCGCTCGGACCGCGACTGATCAATCTGGCTGGCGGCAGCCAGATTGGTTTCGGCCAGGCGCTGAAAGCGGACCAGTTCGGCTTCTAGGAACCGCAAGCGGGCCTCGGCGCGGGTGACTTCGGCGGCCAGTTCCTGGGCGCGCAGGCGCAGACCGGTATCTTCGATGCGGGCAATCACTTCACCTGCTGCGACGCTCGAACCGACATCGGCCACCGACACCAGACGACCTTCGACTTCCGCCGACAGAA
Organism: Wenzhouxiangella sp.; assembly: GCA_041747995.1. Lineage (GTDB taxonomy): Bacteria > Pseudomonadota > Gammaproteobacteria > Xanthomonadales > Wenzhouxiangellaceae > Wenzhouxiangella. Next base: position 955 of record JBGTEC010000049.1, on the reverse strand, counting down.
AGGCTTCAGACCTCGAGACCACGGTGCCGGCAACCTGCATGGTCGGCGCCATGGTGGTAAACCTGGCTTCGCTCAGCTCTACCGCTGATGGCCCACCACCAAACTGGGCCATCGCAGGCACGGCCAGAATCGCTGACATGAACAGAACTGTAAAAACTCGCATCGATACTATCCTCATGCCGGCACCACCGCACCCGAAACAGCCCTGACATTATCTTCATTGACCCGCAGCAGGCTGGGCAGCAGGATCAGAGTAAACAGTGTACTCAATGCCATTCCTCCCACAATGACGGCTGCCAGGCCTCGATACAACTCCGTACCGGCGCCGGGCAGCAGCAACAGTGGCATCATGCCAAACAAGCTGGTAAACGTACTCATGAGGATGGGACGCAAACGCAGTCGCACCGCGTTTTCCACCGCGTCCTTTCGACTCAGGCCATCGCGCTCTCCATCGCGCGCGCGATAGACCAGCAAAATCGCGTTGTTGACCACCAGACCCAACAGAATCACGAACCCGATCATGGTCAACATGTCCATCGCCTGGCCGGTGATCGCACCAATCAGGCGCAGGGCCAGGATGCCGCCGACGGTCGCCATGGGAATGGTCATCAGTACCAGGATCGAGTCCTTGAATGATCGAAACAACGCCGATATCAACAGGTACAGCAAAATGATGGCGAGTACAAAGCTGCCAGCCAGGTTTCGCAGGGTCTCTCCTAGCGCCTCGGCCGTTCCGCGGTAGGTCACCACGCCATCGGCGGGCAGGGCGGCACGCAACTGCGGCTCGACTTCGAGCTGCAGGATTTCCAATGCAGTTTCCATCGGCATGCCGGACGGTGGCGTGACCTGCAACGAGAGGGTTCGGCGACGATCCACCCTGCGGATCTGGTTGGGGCCAGCGGTGCGCTCCAGTCGGGTCAACTCACCCAGGGTCGCAATCTGCCCCGATGGCGTG
>JBGTEC010000048.1:0-15720 GCA_041747995.1 Wenzhouxiangella sp. | reverse complement strand
GATGGGAATGGTATCAATCGGCTTCTTGCTGTTTACCCTGCTGACCTCCAATCCGTTTGACCGCATCCTCCCCGGCCCGATCGATGGACGCGATCTCAATCCTCTGCTGCAGGATCCGGGCATGATCTTCCACCCGCCCCTGCTCTATATGGGCTATGTCGGCTTTGCCGTGGCGTTCGGCTTCGCCATCGCCGGGCTGATCGGCGGCAAGGTCGAGCGCGACTGGGTGCGCTGGTCGCGTCCCTGGACCCTGATCGCCTGGTCCTTCCTGACTTTCGGCATCACCCTGGGTTCCTGGTGGGCGTATTACGAGCTTGGCTGGGGCGGCTGGTGGTTCTGGGATCCGGTGGAAAACGCCTCATTTATTCCCTGGCTGATTGGCACCGCGCTGATCCATTCGCAGGCAGTCACGGAAAAACGCGGCTCGTTCCCGGCCTGGACCATATTGCTCGCCATCGCCGCGTTTTCCATGTCGCTGCTGGGCACGTTCCTGGTCCGCTCCGGCGTTCTAACCTCGGTGCACGCGTTTGCCAACGACCCCGAGCGCGGGCTGTTCATCCTTGCCTTCATGACCGTCATTACCGGCGGCGCCTTGTTGCTATACGCATTACGGGCGCCGCGCATCATGACCGGCGAAGCGTTCGGCGCAATGAGTCGCGAATCGCTACTGCTGCTCAACAATGTCTTCTTCATTGTCTCCGCCGCGATGGTGTTGCTGGGCACCCTGTATCCGCTGATTGTGGATTTCATGGGCTGGGGCCAGATCTCGGTCGGCCCGCCCTACTTTGGCGCCATGTTCGTCCTGCTCATGACACCGGTCGTGATGCTGGTGCCCCTGGGTCCATTCACCCGCTGGAAAAGCGACGATGCCATGCGGGTACTGAAGCCCCTGATGTACAGCGCAATTGCCGCCATTATTGGCGGCCTGGTCATCGCCGGCTTGCTCGGCGCCTGGAACCTGCGCGCCATCAGCGGCTGGATCGGTGGCCTGTGGTTGATTCTCGGCTCGGCCAGTTACTGGCGCCGCCACCGCCAGACCAGCCGCTTCGGCCTGCCGCGCCACCAATTGGGCATGATCCTGGCCCACGCCGGCGTTGGCGTTTTCCTGATCGGGGTTGCCATGGTGGAATCAACCACCTTTGAACGCGATGTCCGCGTTACCCCGGGTCAAACCGTGGAAGCGGCCGGCTACCGCATTGAACTGCACGAAATCGTATCAGTCAAGGGTCCGAACTGGATCGCCGAGGAGGCGCGCTTTACCGTCTGGCGGGGCAATCGCGAGATCGCGCAGATGAACCCGCAGAAGCGGCGCTACCACCGTGGGGGTCAGGTCATGACCCAGGTCGCCTTGCGTCCGGGCATCACGCGCGATCTCTATGTCGCCATGGGCGAGCCGTTGGGTGATACCGGTGCCTGGAGCATGCGAATCCACATCAAGCCGTTTGTTCGCTGGATTTGGGGTGGCGCCCTGTTGTTGACGATTGGCGGCCTGGTCAGTGCCAGCGACCGACGCTACTGGAAGTCCCGCCATGCCGAGCAAACCTTGCCCGCTACGGGGGCGGAGGTGCCTGCATGATCCGCATGCTGCTGCCGCTGATCATTTTTGCCGGCCTGCTGGTGCTGCTGATCGCCGGCCTGCAAACCGCCGAAGACCGCAAACTGGTGGCCTCGCCGTTGATCGGCAAGCCGGTTCCCGCCATGACCCTGCCGGGCCTCAACGACCCGGAGACGCTGTACAGCAGCGCTGACCTGAAGGGGCAGCCCTGGATACTCAATGTCTGGGGTAGCTGGTGCTGGGCGTGCCGGGTTGAACATCCGTATATAGAACGCCTCGGCCGTGAGGCCGGCGTACCATTGGTCGGTTTCAACTGGAAAGACGAACGCAACGATGCGCTGACCTGGCTGGGCCGTTACGGCGATGCCTGGAGTTTCCACATGGTGGACTTCGAAGGACGGGCAGCCATCGACCTGGGTGTCTACGGCGCGCCGGAAACATTCCTGATCGATCATCAGGGCATCATCCGTCACAAGCATATCGGGCCGATCGATGCCAACAGTTTTGAAGATTTGATGCGCAGGATCATGACCCTGCGCTCGGAGGCAGACGCATGATTGACAATCCCGGGTTTCAGGGGTTCAGGGTTCAGGGAACCAGCTACTGGCTGATCTTGCTGGTTCTCGTGCCCGGCTTGCTGCTGGCCTCGGCAATCGAGCCGTTGCCATTCGCCAATGAGCTGGAAGAGCGCCGGTTTCGACATCTGGCCGAGGAACTGCGCTGTACCGTATGCCAGAACCAATCCCTGGCCGATTCCGACGCGCCACTGGCCCGCGATCTGCGACGCGAACTGTTCACCCTGATTCGCGACGGACAATCAGACATGGAGATCCGTGAATTCATGGTCTCACGCTACGGTGACTTCGTTCTTTACCGTCCGCCACTGGCCACACACACGATTCTGCTCTGGGCCGGTCCGATTGTGTTGCTGCTGGGCAGCCTGATCGGCGTCAGTCTGGTCATCCGGCGGAGAAGCCAAGGCCTGTGACCACATTCCTCATCGTCACCGTACTGGCGGTAATCGTCGCCCTCGCCTTCGTGATCGCGCCATTGTTGCAGGCCAACCCGGATATCCGCAGCTTGAAGCGACGCCGCCGCGCCCTGGACGCGCTGGCCGCGGACCTGGAACCCTCGGACTACCGGCAACGCAGGGACAACCTGGATGCCACCCTGGCCCGGAGCGGAGACAGTCCACGTGGATTGGGCCTGATCATCGGCCTGGCCCTGGCACTGCCGCTGGCCACCTGGCTTTTGTATCAATCCATCGGCGAGCCCGAGGGTATTGTCCGCGGCCAGACCGACATCGAGCAAATCCGCGACAGCCTGAGCGAAATCGCCCGCAATCTGGAGCGCAACCCGGACATCACCGAAAACTGGATTCGCCTGGGCATGGCCTACAAGGAGCTGCGCGAGTATTCCTCCGCCGAGCACGCGTACCGCCGTGCCCTGTACCAGGACGGCGACAATGTGTTTGTCCAGGTGGAATTGGCCGAGACTCTGCTGTTCGCATCGGGAAGCGCGCGCTTGCCTGAGGCTTCGCGCGAACTGCTGCTTCGCGCGGTGAACACCGATCCTGAAAACCAGAAGGGCCTATGGCTGCTCGGGATCGGGGCGTTCCAGAACGGCGAGTATGAACAGGCCCTGGCCTGGTGGCGGCAACTCGACGATTTGCTGCCTGCGGGTTCCGTTCAGGCTTCCGTGCGCGAGCAGATGGACCGGGCCCGGTCGCGGCTCGCCCAAGTACCGGAGACGACGCCCGAGCTGCCATCCGGGCACCCGCCCATTGCCGGGGTCAACATTGACGATGCTTCAGGCGATAACGGCGACCTGCCCAGCTTCCGGGTGGAGCTCAGCCTGGATTCAGCGCTGAACGAGGCCCTGAGCGGCGACGAGACGGTTTTTCTCGTTGCCCGTGCCGCTGGCGGCCCCTCGGCCCCGCTGGCAGTGCTGCGGTTGACCACTGCCGATCTGCCGGCAACGCTGTTCCTGAGTGACAGCGACGCCATGGTCGAAGGCCTGAGCCTGTCAAATTTCCCCGACATCACATTGACCGCCCGGGTCTCATTCAGTGGCACCGCGGAACCGCAACCGGGTGACCTGGAAGGACGCACCGGGCCTGTTTCCATTCTCGAAGCCTCCCATGCAGAACTGGTGATCGCCAACCGGCGCGAGGAGTAAACCCCGCTGCACTGCCCGTGAATTGTTACAATTGCCTGACAGTCCCGTGACGGCAAAATGATAATTTCATGAATACCACCGGCTACATTTCCAGAATTTTCGGCGCCTCACCGGTCAGGCCGTTGCAAAAGCATTTTGACAAGTCAGCCAAATGCGCCCACAAGCTGCCCAAGTTCATCAAGGCGACCTTTCGCCAGGATTGGGCCAAGGCCGAGGCCAGCCGGGAAAAAATCATCCTGCTGGAGCATGCCGCCGATGACATGAAACGCGAATTGCGCCTGAATCTGCCCAAGAGTCTGTTCATGCCGGTCAGCCGCTCGGACGTGCTGGAAATGCTCTCCCGCCAGGATCGAATCGCCCACAAGGCCAAGGATATATCCGGGCTCATCATTGGTCGAAAGATGCTGCTGCCGGAGGCAGTCCAGGGCAGCTACCTGGCTTTGCTTGAACGCAGCCTTGATGCCGTGACCCAGGCACGCAAGTCGGTTCACGAGCTCGACCAACTGTTCGAAACCGGCTTTCGCGGCGCCGAAGTCGATCTGGTAATGGAAATGACCGAGGAACTGGGCCGAATCGAAGACCACAGCGACGAACTGCAAATTGAGTTGCGGGCCAAGCTGTTCAAGATCGAGCATGACCTGCCCCCCGTCGATGTCATGTTCATGTACAAAATCATTGATTGGACCGGAGATCTGGGTGATATCGCCCAACGCGTGGGCAGCCGCCTGCACATGATGATCGCGCGCTGACGCCGGGACTTTTCTAGATTATGGAACTGGCGATTTTCTATATCATCCTTGCGGCCGCGTTCGGCCTTTTCATGGCCTGGGGCATTGGCGCCAACGATGTTGCCAACGCCATGGCGCCCTCGGTGGGCTCCAAAGCCATCACGATCAAGCAGGCGATCATCATTGCCGGCGTGTTCGAGTTTGCCGGCGCCGTGCTCGCCGGCGGCGGGGTCACCAGCACCATCCGCCGCGGTATCGTCGATTCCTCCTTACTCAGCGGCCAGCCTGAATTGCTGGTCTACGGCATGCTCGCATCCCTGCTTGCCGCCGGGGTCTGGTTACTGATTGCCTCGCGTTTTGGCTGGCCCGTGTCGACCACCCACACCATCATTGGCGCGGTGGTGGGCTTTGCCGCCATCGGCATCGGGGTTTCAGCCGTCCAGTGGCCTCAGGTGGGGCGGATTGCCATGAGCTGGGTTGTCAGTCCGGTTCTCGCAGGCGCGGTTGCCTGGCTGCTCTTTGTCAGCGTGCAGAGGCTGATCCTGGAGCGCGACGATCCACTCAAATACGCTCGCCGTTATGTGCCCGCCTATATCTTCCTGGCCGGATTTTTCATGACCCTGGTGACGGTGTTCAAAGGCATCGCTCATATCGGCGTCGAGGTCACGACCGTGCAGGCTTATGCGCTCGCGGTCGGGATCGGTCTGGTGATTACCGCCGTGGGCACGCTGTTCATCCTGCGGATTCCTTACCAGGAGCCAACAAAACGGGAATTCCACTTCGTAACAGTCGAGCGAATTTTTGGCGTGCTGATGGTGGTTACCGCCTGTTGCATGGCCTTTGCCCATGGCTCGAACGATGTCGCCAACGCGGTCGGCCCGGTGGCCGCCGTGGTCAGCGTGGCCATGAGCGGCGATGTTCAGCAGGAAGCGATCGTGCCGATCTGGATCCTGATCCTCGGCGGTATTGGCATCGTCATTGGCCTGGCGACCTACGGCCACCGGGTCATCGCCACGGTGGGCCAGAACATCACCGCCCTGACCCCGAGCCGCGGCTTCGCTGCCGGCCTGGCTGCTGCCGCGACAATTGTCATGGCATCCGGAACCGGTCTGCCCATTTCAACCACCCATACAGTCGTCGGCGCGATCCTTGGCGTCGGCCTGGCCCGTGGTATAGCCGCCATCAATCTGCGGGTGGTTGGCTCGATCTTCATGTCCTGGATCATTACCGTGCCCGCCGGCGCCACCCTGTCGGTCATCTTTTTCCTGATTCTCCGGGCGACACTCGGCCAGATCTAGGGAACCTCTGAACGCACACGGGCGCCGGCCAAGCCAGGTTGGCCACTAACCCTGAGCCGATCCGCCCAGCGTCGCTGGCCTACAAGCTTGTAGGACCAACCCCCTCCGGCCCTTCCTAACATCCTACAACCGTATCAGGCCGAGGCTGATACCGCCAGTTTCCCAATAATCTCAAGCTATCCCCTGTCAAGACCGAATGCGTCAGACCCGGCGCTTCGGAGGATCCAGATCCTTCAAGGGGAGCACCATGTACCGTCTGATCGCTATCATTCTTACCCTTCTGTTTGCTCCGCTGATGGCGACATCAGCCTGGAGCGGAGAGATCATCGCCGTCCGGGACGCAATTCCCAATCAGTACATTGTCGTGCTCAAGCCGGAATCATTCGATCAGCAGACGTCGGCGCGCGGCTCTGACCGCCGACAGCAGGTTCGGGACGTTGTGCGGTCGATTGGCAGGCAGCACCGCAGCCGTCCGGGACAGGTATTTACCGACGCCATTCAAGGCTTCACTGTCAGCATGAACAGCCGGGCCGCACGCCGACTGGCGCGCGACTCACGAGTTGCCTACGTGATCGAAGATTCATGGGTTCGGGCCACTGGTGCGGACGTCCAGTTTGACCCGCCCTCCTGGGGCCTGGACCGTATCGACCAGCGCGAACAAGGCCTGGATGGCGTCTATCAACACCTGTCTTTCACTAGTGATATGGCTGTGCATGTCTATGTCATTGATTCCGGCATCCGTAGTACGCACCAGGACTTCGCTGGTCGGGTCGATACGCTCAATTCGTTCACGGCCTATGCGGACGGCCATGGCAGCGAAGACTGTCATGGTCATGGCACGCACGTAGCCGGTGTCATTGGGGGCGAACTGCATGGTGTCGCCAAGCAAGTGACTCTGCACCCTGTACGGGTGCTCAATTGCTGGGCCGGCGGGCCGATTTCGTCAGTCATCGCCGGTGTCGACTGGGTTACCGCGCAGGTCAACGATAACCCGCAAGCCGCCGTGGCCAACATGAGCCTGATTGCCGCGGCCTCTCGAGCCCTTGATGATGCGGTACGCGCTTCCATCGCAGCCGGCATTACCTACGTCGTGGCCGCTGGCAACAACGGCGCCGATGCCTGCAATTACTCTCCAGCCCGCGTCGCCGAAGCTCTCACCATCGGGGCATCCACCAAGGATGATCTCAGACTGCTCAGTTCCAATTACGGTGAGTGCGTCGATCTATATGCTCCCGGCACAGGCATCCGCTCGGCATCCAATGGCAGCGATTCGGCCACCTCCAACATGACCGGCACGTCGGCGGCATCACCTCACGTTGCAGGAATAGCGGCGTTGCTACTTGGGCAGGCGCCGGCAAGCACCCCGGCCGATATCGCCGACCTCATCATTGCCAATGCCACTCAAACCGGCAACAGCTTTCTGCCCGATGCCAGCGATTTGCTCGCCTTTGGATTGATTGATCTCGGCACAGGCGAGCCGGAGCCAACTCCAGAGCCAGACCTGACTCCGAATCTGGACTTCTCCATGTCCTGCCACGCGCGCAGCCGACGCTGCACCTTCGAAGCGATCATGTCGGACGAGACTGTATCGATCGAAATGTATCACTGGGATTTCGGCGATGGCAACACTCAAAGCCATGACCAACCGATCGCTCGGAACAGCTACCAGGTCGGCGGAACAGTCAACGTGATCCTGGCTGCCGCGCTGCCTGATGGCGGAATTCTTCTCGTTGACCGCGAAATCGACCTGCCTTTTTGACCGGAACACTGGAGACTCCACACGCACTGGTATGGCAGCTTACCGAGAGTCCTGAACCTGCCACTTTCGCTTGACGGCCCGAACATGGCCCCGTTTGCTCGGGAATCACTGCAAACCTCGGTCTTGACAACCGCCATGTTCGGGCCTTTTTTTCGGTTACCATGGTGGCGAGAGGAGCGCAAACGCCATGGATGCTGCCAGCAAGAGCGACAACGATTCCCGTGAAGGTACCGAACATTGTCACCAGCACAACAGTGCCCTGTATCGGCTTCTGACTGACAATGCGCGCGAGATGATCTCGCGCCATGCCTTCGACCTGACCTTTCTCTACGCATCTCCCGCCTCCGCCCGAGTGCTGGGTTATACCGCCAACCACCTGGTCGGCCAACGACTTGATGACCTCGTCCATCCGGATGATCTTGCCGGAGTCGTCTCATCTTTTGCGCTGACTCGCGACGGCGGAGCGCCGACCTCGACCACCTTGCGCATCCGCGCTGCTGACGCCTCGTGGCGGTGGTGTGAAGCATTCTGTCGTGGCGTGCCAAATCCCGATAGCGGGGAGCAGGAAATACAGGCCTCAATCCACGACATCTCGAAGTACAAGCAAATCGAGAAAGCGATCGAACGGGTCGCCCGTGAGTGGCGAAGCACGTTTGACGCCGCTCGTGACGCCATCCTGATGCTGGACTGCAGGGCTACGGTAATCCGGGTCAACACGGCCACCACCCGCCTGCTGGATTGTTCGTTTGTCGAACTGCTGGGCCAACCTCTGAATGACATTATCAAGGAACGGCTCGGACTGGATGACCCATTCGACATCGAAAAAGCCTGGTCCACGGGCAGCCAGGTGCGAAACGATGTCAACTTCCATCAGGGTACACGCTGGTTGCGCTCAACAGTCGATCCGGTCATCCAGGCAGATGGCCAGTCCACGGGGGCCATCCTGTTTCTCGCCGACATCACCTCGGAGAAAATGGGCGAAATCCGCCTGCAGGAAACCCTGACCCAGGTGCGACAATTGTCGTCGCACATGCAGGTGGTGCGTGAGGAAGAACGAAAAAGTATCGCTCGCGAAGTCCATGATGAACTCGGGCATGCCCTGACAGCGCTGAAAATGGAAGCGTCATGGCTGCACCGAAAACTGTCTGCAAATGAAGAGCCTGCGCTTGCCTCGCGTGCGCAGAGCATGGCCAGCCTGATCGATCAGGCCATTGCAACAGTGCGGCGAATCAGTACGGAGTTGCGTCCGCCCGTGCTGGACGATCTCGGCCTGGACGCCGCCCTGGAATGGCTGACCGAAGATTACCAGGCCCGAACTGGCATTCGAACTCGCGTCGTTTTGCCCGAGTATCCTGCTCAGGTCGCCAGCAGCCAGGCCAGTTCCGTTTTCAGGATTGTTCAGGAAGCCCTGACCAACGTGGCACGCCATGCCGAAGCCAGCCGGGTCGACATCACCTGGCAGCAGCAGGCCAACGAGATTGACCTGAAAATCGTCGATAACGGAAAGGGGTTCGACCCCAGCACCCCCCGGGCTGGCAGCGGATTTGGTCTGCTCGGGATGTCTGAACGGGGCCGTGACCTGCGAGGCCACCTCAGTATCGACAGCCAACCCGGCCATGGCACGCGGATTGAGTTGCGTTTTCCACGAGTGACCGAGACATGATTCGCATACTGATCGTCGACGATCACGCCATTTTGCGCGAAGGCTTGAAGCGCATAATCGAAGAGGATGGCCAGATGGCGCTTGTGGCTGAAGCGAGTTGCGGCCACCAGGCGGTCAGTCTGACCCGCGACCAGAGGCCCGATGTGGTGTTACTGGATATATCAATGCCCAATCGCAGCGGTCTGGATGCCCTGGCCGATATCAGGAGTGCCCATCCTGGCTGTCGCGTCCTGATGCTCAGCATGCATCCTGAAGAACAGTACGCCATTCGCTGCCTGCGTCAGGGCGCTGATGGCTACATGACCAAGGAGAGCGCCCCGGAGTTGCTCCTGGGCGCAATACGCAAGCTACATGTCGGCGGCAAATACGTCAGCCCGGAACTGGCGGAGAAACTGGCAATAAGCCTCAGCAACAACGACGGCCAGGCCCGCCACGAGTGTCTGTCCGAGCGGGAGTTGCAGGTATTGACTCTGATCGGAAATGGTCAGACCGTTACCCAAATCGCCAGCGCGCTTTGCGTCAGCGTCAAGACCATCAGCACCTATCGCACTCGCATTCTTGAGAAAATGAGCATGGACAACAACGCCCAGTTGATGCGCTATGCCATCGAATCAAAACTGTCCTGACCAACCCCGGCGAACCGTATGGCTACTATCAGCGTACCGCGCCGACAGCCATGCCGCGTGGGCCGACTGGCTGCAGACCCACCTGACGAAAATCCACTGGCGGATCCTCGAACTCCCCGGTCGACACTTCGCCTGGCGCATCCGCGGCAATCCGCTGAGCTGGCTTGACCGGCTGCCTGCGGACAAACCCGATCTGATCCTGGCCACCTCGATGGTGGACCTGGCAACTCTGAAAGGTTTGCACAAAAGGCTAGCCAATGTGCCTTGCTGGTATTACTTCCACGAGAACCAGTTCGCCTATCCCCGTAGCGACCGACAAACCTGCACGGTCGAGGCGCAAATGGTCCAGTTGTACGGCGCACTGGCTGCCGACCGCCTGCTGTTCAACTCCGAATGGAATCGCAACAGTTTCATGCAGGGGACCCAGGATCTTCTTGACCGCATGCCCGACCAGGTGCCAGTCGGGATCATTGAGCGCCTGGCTACAAAAAGTGACGTGTTGCCTGTGCCGGTCGAACCCATCCCTTCGACCGAAGAGCGTGATCTCCGGCTGATCCTCTGGAATCATCGCTGGGAATACGACAAGGCGCCGGAGTTGTTTTGCCGCGCCTTGCAACAGCTCGCCGCTCGAGGGTGCGAATTTCGGCTTGCCCTGCTGGGCAAGCGCGGGCGTCGGATCCCCGCGCCGCTGGCAGAAATACGGCAGACCCTGGCCGACCATATCCTGATCGACGACTGGCTGCCGGCCCCGTCCTACCGCCAATGGCTGGCCCGATCGAGTATAGCGGTGAGCACTTCCATCCACGAGTTTCAGGGCCTTGGAATGCTGGAAGCAGCCAGCGCCGGTGCCCGGCCGTTAGTCCCGAATCATCTGTGCTACCCGGAACAATTTGCCAAGCAGTACCGGTACCCGGCCGGCGACGTCGAAGCGTTGACTCAGCACCTTGTCGATTGGCTTGATGGCAGACTGCCCGAACCCGCCAACGTCGATTTCTGGCTGGCTGCCCGGGTCGGCGATTGCTGGCGTCAACGCCTGGCCGACCCCGAGCTGATTCAATCGGGCTCTTCGACCATCTCGTGATGAACGCGAGCCGCAGTACTCCGTGTTCGAACCCGGTGTCCAGCTGCTTCAACGTGCGCACGGGTAAAGGCTGCACCAAACAACAGGATCAGCGCCGAATAGTTTACCCACAGCAGCAACAGGACCAGCGAACCGGCAGCACCGTAGGCCGACGCAGGCGCGGCATGAGCCAGATAGATTGCAATCAGCATTCGACCCAGACTGAACAGCAGGGCTGTAATCAGCGCACCCAGCAGCACATCACGCCAGCTGAGAATGACATCCGGCAAAATCCTGAAGATCGCCGCGAACAGCAAGGTGACGACGATCAATGAAATTAACAGTTCCACCGCCATCATGCTGCCTGGCGGCAGCACCAGCCAATGAGCGGCAAAATTCATGATTGCCTGCATTGCGACGCTGAGCATCAGCGAGACCAGCAAGATAAACCCGACGGCCAGCACCACCGTCAATGACAGGATTCTCGCCTTGATGAAGATCCACAGCCCGCTTCTCGATGGGCGCGGAATCACGTCCCAGATCCGATTCAGCGACTGTTGCATCTGGGCGAAAACGGTAGTCGCACCCACGATCGTTGCCGCCAGGCCAATCACGGTAGGCCACAACCCGCCGGCTTGAACCTGCGCGTTCTCCACCGCGGTCTGGACAATTTCAGCAGCCTCCGGGCCCATCGCATCCTGAATCATGCCCATCAACTCCTCACGGGCCTCGCGCTCACCCAGGATGAGACCAACCACGGTGACAACAACAATCACCATCGGCGCAATAGAGAACACGGTGTAAAAAGCAAGCGCCGCCGAGTAGATGAAGGCCTGGCTTTCCGACCAGTTCTTGCCGGCGGCAACAAAGATACCGCCCCATTTGCGAAAGAAATCTTTCATTATCCAGTCCAGTCTCGGCCAAGCCCACGATCAAGTCTACCCAAGTTGCGCAATTTCTCGATGGAATACCGCAAAGAAAAATGATTGAACCACAGAGTGTGCGAGCCCGGTTCCAGGCCCGCTGTCGCGGAAAGAACTTGAAAAGCTCACCACAGAGGCACGGAGTCACAGAGAAAAGAAGAAAGCAAAGATATTTATCTGTATACATCAGTACGTTATCAAAGCACTTACTCTGTGCGCTCTGTGCCTCCGTGGTGAGTGTCTTTTGTTTTTTGCCTTTTCTACCGGCATTGCCAGGTCAGTTGAAAAAAGGTAACTTGACCCGGTGTCCCCCGTCCTTCGGATTGCCATTGGCCCGCGTTCTGGTCTTGCAACATGTTGCCGCTGAGCCACTGGGCGTACTCGACCCGATGCTGCGAGCCCGTGGCCACCGCATTCGCTATATCAACTTTGCCCGCGACCCCGACGCCCAGCCGCGGCTGGAGCGCTACCAGGCCCTGATCGTGCTTGGTGGGCCGATGCAAGTCGGCGACTATCATCGTCACCCCCATCTGCTCACGGAGTGCCGACTGATCGAACGAGCCCTGCATGATGGTATACCCGTGCTCGGCATCTGCCTTGGAGCGCAATTGCTGGCTCATGTGCTGGCGGCGAGAGTGGCAAAGTGCGAACAGCCCGAGATTGGCTGGTACCAACTCCGACCGACCGCGCATACCGCTACCGACCCCCTGCTCGGCGCGCTTTCCGAACCGCATCCGATCTTTCAATGGCATCACTGGGGCTTCGATTGTCCGACGGGGAGCGTGTCCGTGGCCGAAAGCACCGAAAGCGGTTGCCAGGCCTTCCGGGTCGAAGATCATGCCTGGGGGTTCCAGTTTCATCTTGAACTCGATGCGCGCCTGATCCACCGCTGGCTCACTCTGCCCTTCTATCGCGAGGACCTCGCCGCTTCAGGCCTGAACAGAACAACAGCAGACATCGCAGTGGAGACCGAGCGCCACCTGCCCGACACACTGCGACTGGCGGATGAGGTGTTCACCTGCTGGCTTGACCAGCTCGAAGATCCAGAGCAACGTCTGGTCCTGGCTTCGCGCTGATGGGGCAACCCTCTGAGCATGCCTGCAGCAACTGTGGCGCTCCACTGAGCGGCCGCTGGTGTGGCCAGTGTGGTCAAAAGCGCATCGAGGAGGGTGATCGCCGGCTAGGGCATCTGCTGGGTCAATTTGCCCATGAACTCTTTCATATCGATGGCAAATTACCACGCACGCTCGGCAGCCTGCTGTTCAAACCCGGCAAGTTGAGCAGCGCCTATCTGAGTGGCCAGCGGCAGCGCTACATCTCACCGGTGGGTTTGTTTCTGATCATCAATCTGGTTTACTTCATCGCTCCGCCAATGTCGGATTTCAATCTGTCCCTGCATGAGCAGACCCAAATGCAACCCTACAGCGGCCTGGTTGAACCGCTGGTGCAACGTCGCCTCGAGTCACGCGACATTGAACTGGCCAGTTATACCAGCCAGTACAACCAGACCGCCGAGCGGATCGCCAAATTGCTGATCATACTGCACCTGCCCCTGCTTGCCCTGGTGCTACTGGCCGCCTTCCCACGCCAACCGTTGTATTACGCCGAGCACTTCGTCGTTGCCACGCACTTGTTCAGCCTGTTTCTGGTCATCGTCCTGCTGGCGGCGGGGACCAGACTGGGGCTCTGGTTCATGGGCGCCACCCTGTTCGATGCCCAGTGGCATACAGCGATTCGACTGATCTGGAGCCTGACGCCCTTCGTGGGCATCGTCTTGTGGCTTGTGGCCATACGGAGGATTTATCCCATTGGCTGGGCGCGCACGCTTGGCGTGTTGTTGATCTTGTTGGTCGGCCTGATCGTCAGTCACATGCTGATCTACCGGCCAATTCAGTTTCTACTGGTCTTTGGCCTGACCTGAGTTATTCACCACAAAGTGTGCAAGCCCGTTTGCTGTCGCGAAAGAAACAAGAAAATCTCACCACGGTGGCACGGAGGTCACAGAGAAAAGCATAATAACATTTTGTTTTTTCAATGCATTTCTCTGTGCGCTCTGTGCCTCCGTGGTGAAATCAGCTTTTTTAGAGGCTCATCAGGCGTCCGGTAACGCGATGACCGCTGGTTTGGCCAGGTGATGCGGCCGAAGACCCGTCAATAGCAAAGCCAGCGTATAGATACCGGCGCCGGCGCCGACGCCCAGGCCAAGCCAGCCTATCCGTGCCGGGATGCTGGCAGCAACAAGCTGATCCAGTTCCGGCATCAGCGCCAGCACCGTGATGGCCATCAGCAAGCTGGCCAGGCCGACCTGGCCAACATGGCGAGTGGACAAGCGCGGTGCCAGGCCCGGGCCGCGCAGGTTGCGCCATAACAAGGCGACATTCAGCCAGGCCGAGGCGCTGGACGCCAGCGCCAGGGCCACGTGGGCGCCCGGATAAGCCGCCAGGGTGGCAAACAGGCCATCGCCGAAATCCCCGCCCGACAGGTGGGTCACAAAGACCAGCACGAAAATGATGTTGAGCACCATGTTGCTTGCCAGCGAGATGATGGCGATACGAACCGGTGTCCGGGTATCCTGTCGCGAAAAATAGCCTGGATTGAGGACCTTGACGCCAATGAATGCCGGTAAGCCAATGCAGTAAGCCATCAGCGCGAGCGCGGCCATGCGCGCATCACCCGGCGCGAACGCGCCATATTGAAACAGGGTGACGATGACCGGTTTGGCCAGCACCGCCAACCCGACCGCGGCCGGAACGCCAATCACCAGCGCCAGCAGCATGGCCCAATCCAGCGTGGAGCGAAACTGCCCGGCGTTACCGCGCGAATGCAGGCTGGCAAGGGTTGGCAGGATCACCACCGACAAGGCGACCCCGAACAGGCCAAGCGGAAATTCCATCATTCGGTCGGCGTAATAGAGCCAGGAAATGCTGCCGGTAAACAGCAAGGAAGCCAGGATGGTATCCAGCAACAATGAGATTTGGGCCACCGAGGTGCTGAACAGAGTGGGCACCATCAACTTGCCAATCCTGCGCACGCCCGGGTGAGCGAAATTGGGCTTCGGTACCGGCAGCACACCGTGTCGGGCCAGTGACGGCAACATGACGCCCATCTGCAGGATGCCGGCGACCAGCACACCCCACGCCAGCGCCTTGATCGGCTCGGCGAAATATCCACTGAAATAGACAGCGGCCACGATCAGGGCAATGTTCAGCAGAGCCGGGGTCAAAGCCGGCAAGGCGAAACGGCCGATGGTATTGAGAATACTGCCTGCCAGCGCCGTCATGGCGATCAGCAACAGGTAAGGGAAAGTCACCCGCAGCATGTCGCTGGCCAGGGCATGCTGTTCCGGATTGTCCAGGAAACCGGGCGCGAACAGGGTAATCACCCAGGGAGCGGCCAGCATCCCGAACCCGGTGACCACCAGCAATACGGCCATCAGCGAACCAGCAGCGGCATCGATCAATGACCGGACCGCGGCCTCGTCGCCTTTTTCCCGGTATTCGGACAGCACCGGCACAAAAGCCAGCGAAAAAGAGCCTTCGGCAAACAGGCGGCGCAGAAAGTTCGGAATCTTGAAGGCGACGACGAAAGTATCCATCGCCATCCCGGCCCCGAAAAAGCGCGCCAGTACGACATCGCGGGCAAAGCCCAGGATGCGCGAAACCAGGGTCATGGAACCGAAATTGAGGGTCGACCGAAGCAGGCTCACCGGTCGATAATCTCCAGCGCTGCCTCCCGACCACATTCAGGTGTGCTGCAAACTTGACTAAAGTACAAAATCATCCGACAATACTCTGCTTAATTTTCCACACCTAAATCCAGGAGTAATACGTGGCCAATAGCGTCTCTGCCCGCAAACGGGCTCGCCAGGCCGAACGGCATCGTCAGCACAACGCTTCGCTGCGGTCCCACGTTCGCACCAAGATCAAGAAA
>JBGTEC010000047.1:0-9582 GCA_041747995.1 Wenzhouxiangella sp. | reverse complement strand
GTAGATATAGTTTTCGAACAGGTACATCAGTAGGTCTAGCACGTTTTCCTTCATCCATTCCGGTCCTTGTCGGAGGCCTTGTTACCCGGCACGGCTGTAACGTCCGCCGGGGTGTGCAACGACCCGACCATCCAGCTCCATAATCAGCAGCATGGAGGATACCGCGGCGGTCGTCAACTCCGAGCGCCGAATGATCTCGTCGATGGGGGCAGGTTCGAAGCCGATCGCTTCGAGCAATTGTTCATATTCAGGATCGTTCCCGATATGCGGTGGCTGGGATGGTTTGTCAAGAGCAGAGTTCCCTGTTTCGGCCAACAAGATCCGTATGCTCTCGGCCAGTTCGCCTGCCAGCGGTGCCAGTTCCTCGATCACCTCCTCGGCAGTCTCGACCAGTTTTGCCCCCTGGCGGATGAGTTGATGGCAACCGCGAGCCTGCGGATTGTGGACTGATCCTGGAATGGCAAATACTTCCCGTCCCTGCTCACTAGCAAGGCGGGCGGTAATCAATGATCCACTGCGCAGCCCCGCTTCGACCACCAGGGTACCCAGGCTCATGCCGCTGATGATGCGGTTGCGGGCCGGGAAATTGGCGGGCCTGACCTCCGTTCCTGGCGGAAACATGCTGATCAGCGCACCCTGGTTCATGATCTGACGCGCCAGCGACTTGTTCCTGGCCGGGTAGACCTGGTCGGGGCCGGTACCGACCACCGCCAGGGTCTGTCCGCCGGCATCCAGGCAGCCTTGGTGCGCGTGGGCATCGACGCCGGCAGCCAGGCCGCTGGTAATGATAAAGCCGGCCCTGGACAGTGTGCCTGCGAAGGAACGCGAGTGATCCAGTCCGCCGGGGGAGGCGCTGCGGCTGCCGACAATGGCGATCTGGGGACGCACCAGCAGATCAAGGCAGCCAACCAGGAACAGTGCTGGCGGCGGGTCGCTGATCTGGCGCAACAGTGGCGGGTAATACTCGTCGTCGAGGGTTACCAGGTGGTGTTCAGGCGCTTCCAGCCACGCCAGGCAGCGCGCCATGCGAGCCTCATCGGGCTTGCGCAGGTGACGGATCATGGCCGGATCGATATGACAGCCGGCCAGGTCGGCATCGCTTTGCTGGTCCCACCGGCCTGGGCTTCCGAAGTTCTCGGTCAGACGCGCCACCCGACGCGCCCCCAGCCCCGGCGCAAGCACCAGGGCGAGCCAGGTGCGGGCGTCGACCGGTACCGGCATTTCGGCGGTTTAGAGCCTGCGGTCGGGATGGAACAGCCGGTCGTCCGGGCGAATGGCCCGGGCGCCATCAAGAACGATGGCGTAGCTGATCCGTTCAAAGGGTCGAAACACCATGACCTGACCGGCATACTCGTCCGGCAGGTCGACATGGGTACTGCGGGCAGTCCCGCCTGTAACCCGGGCACGTACCGGGTACTGTTGTTCGTCGCGGATGGTTTCACCGACCCGGAAGGCGGAGAACGTATGGCCGGGTTCGACGCCGTCCGCCGTGCCCACGGAAACAGCCACGATCTGGTAGTGACCGACGCCATAATAGGCTTCGCTGACGGTCAGGACGCGCGCACTTTCAGGCGCGGTTGCCATGGCGCGCGGGTGGAAGTTGGGATCATAAACATGGTAATCGACCGGCAGGATGTAGTCACCGGCCATCACTTCGCGGCGGCCATCGGTCAGTTCGAGAATGGCCGGGTCGCCGGTCTGCACGACTCGGGCACGGGCTGCTTCCCACATCTCGTAGCCGATCACCGGGTAGTCGAAGCGCGCCATGCGGCCGAATGTTGTTTGCCAGACACGGCCGGAGGGTCTCTCGCTGCTCGGCACGGCGCCGCCACCGGGACGAATCCGGTTGCGTCGAAGGCGCATGTCGCCGTTCGGTTCGCTGCGGTCCTCAAACTGGTAGGTCAGTCGTGCGACCACCACTTCCTGGCCCACACGGGCGTCTTCCAGGCCCCGCACGTAGGTACGATCACCAGGGCCGGCCACGGTGCGCTGTTCGAGGTTTGCCACCACGTATGGCAGGCCGCTGAGTTCCTCGTTGCTGATGATGCGCGGGTGGCGCAGGAACGGATCGATCGCATCATACGGAATGGTGCTGATCGGTCCCTCGATCGCCTCGCGACGCACTTCCGGCGACAGCCGGCGGGTCGAATCGACCACCAGCCGCGGCTCGCCACCGATGAACTCGAGCGAGATGCGATCGCCTGGATAAATCAGGTGCGGATTGTCAACCTGGGGGTTGGCCTGCCAGATGGCCGGCCATTGCCAGGGCTGGGTGAGAAACTGGCTGGCGATGTCCCAAAGGGTGTCTCCCTGCTGGACAATGTATTCGCGTGGATGATCTTCGCGCAGCTCTACTTGCTGAGCCTGTACACTTAAAGCAAGGCACAGAATGGCCATGGTGATGAGTAAACGTTTCACTGAGCGATTCCCTCCAGGTGGTGCCCACGGGCTTGATTTTTCTGAGGCTATCATAAACATTATCATTGTAAAACGCACGTTTAAGCGACTTCTTTCATCTTATGTCACGACTGAGCATACTTGAATTTCCCGATCCGCGCCTCCGGCGCGTGGCCAAACCGGTTGAGAAGGTGACCGATCATGAGCGTGATCTGGCCGCCAGCATGCTGGAAACGATGTACGAGGCGCGCGGAATCGGCCTGGCGGCAACTCAGGTCAATGAAGGCATCCGGCTGGTCGTGATGGACTTGAGCGAGGCCCGCGACGAGCCCCGGTTTTTTATCAATCCTGAAATCCTCGATCGCAGTGGCACCCAGGTTTGCGAAGAGGGTTGCCTTTCGGTGCCCGGTGTTTATGCCGAGGTGGAACGCGCCGAGCAGGTACGTGTTCGGGCGCAGGGCTTGGACGGCGAATCGTTCGAACTGGAGGCCGAAGGCTTGCTGGCGGTTTGTATCCAGCACGAAATCGATCATTTGGACGGCAAGGTTTTCGTCGACTATCTCTCGCCCCTCAAGCGACGCATGCTGGAAAAGCGTTTACGCAAGCAACAACGCCAGGAAAAGACTAACGCGTGAAGCCGCTGGCGACGATTTTTGCCGGAACACCCGATTTCGCGGTTCCGGCGCTCAAGGCGCTGATCGAATCCGACCATCGGCCCCGGGCTGTCCTGACCCAACCCGATCGCGGCGCCGGCCGCGGCCGCAAAGTGCATTTTGGGCCGGTCAAGCAGATTGCGCTCGATGCCGGCATCCCGGTGATTCAACCGGCCACGCTGAAGTCCGCAGAAGCGCGGGCCGAACTGGCTGAGTTGGAGCCAGACCTGCTGATCACGGCAGCTTACGGCCTGCTCCTTCCCCGCGCCATCCTCGATCTGCCGACTAATGGCTGCTGGAATCTGCATGCCTCCCTGTTGCCGCGCTGGCGAGGTGCGAGCCCGATCAACCAGGCCATTCTTGCCGGCGACTCCGAAACAGGAATTTCGCTGATGCAGATGGAAGCCGGGCTGGATACCGGTCCGGTCTTGCTCCAGTCCGCCTCACCGATCAAACCGCACGAGAGTGCTGGCGAGTTGCATGACCGCCTTGCGCCCATGGCGGCCGCTGTCCTGCGCGATGGCCTCAAGCGCCTGGCCAGCGCCAGCCTGCCTGAACCCGTGACGCAGAATCCGGCGCTGGCGACTCACGCTCCGCTGATCAAGAAGGAAGATGCTCGCCTGAACTGGAACGACGACGCCCGGGCGTTGTGCCGGGCGGTGCGAGCGTACAACCCGTGGCCGGTCGCGTTTGGCGACATCGAGGGTGTCAGTTGCCGCATCTTTCGGGCTGAAGCCGGAAGTCTTGATCACGGCACGCCAGGGGAGTTGATTCGCGATCACGGCCGGCGTGATCGAGTCATTGTCGCTTGCGGCTCCGGCTGTCTGGAAATCGCCGAATTGCAGGCGCCGGGCCGCAAGCGGGTCAGCGCCCGGGACTGGTTGAATGCACATCCCCACTGGGCCTGATCAAACGAGGAATCAACATTGACCACTGATGAGTCGGAGGGGGCAGTGCCACGCCTGGTGGCGGCCCGGACGGTGCAGGCAGTAATGGACCGGGGCCAGACGCTGGACGGCGCGCTGGAGCCACTGCTGGCAGAGCTTGGCGAGAGCCGTGACCGTTCGCTGGCACGTCGGTTGTGCCATCTGTTGTTGCGTGACTGGCCTGCGATCAGCCACCTGCTTGGTCAGTTGCTCAAGCGGCCGCCTCAACGGCGGGACCGCCCGGCCTATTTTGTTCTCGCGATCAGCCTGGCAGAGTTACGCGAAGGTCGCGAACCGGATCACGCCATTGTCCACTCGGCCGTCGAGGCAGTACGCCAGGCCGGGTTGATACGTCTGGTCGGGCTGGCCAACGCGGTGTTGCGCAATTACCTGCGCCGGCGAAGCGATCTGGAATCCGGGTTGGCTGACAATCCGATTTTTCGCTTCGGTTACCCCGGTTGGCTGATAGAACAATTGCGCACAGACTGGCCGACTGACTGGGAGGCGATACTGACTCAGGGCAATGAACCCCCGCCCTTGTGCCTGCGCGTCAATCGCCGATATTGGAGCCGGGCCGAGGCCGCGACTGCGCTGGTTGAAGCCGGGTTTGAAGCGATCGCGCCGGAGGCCGTGCCCGATGCCCTGATCCTGCACCAGCGGGCCGCCATCAGCGCGCTGCCGGGTTTTGCCGAAGGCGGGCTGTCGGTTCAGGATGGTGCAGCGCAGCTGGCGGTCGACTATCTGGAACTGGCCGATGGCCAGCGGGTGCTCGACGCCTGCGCCGCGCCCGGCGGCAAGGCCGCCCACATTCTCGAGCGGGCAGATGTCGATCTGACCGCGCTGGATATCGACGATGATCGCCTCGACCGGGTGCGCGAGAACCTGGAGCGGCTATCACTTGCGGCTCGATTGGTGACTGGCGATGCGACCGATCCGTCCCAGTGGTGGGATGGCCGGCCGTTCGACCGCATTTTGATTGATGCACCATGCTCTGCCACCGGTGTGATCCGCCGTCATCCGGATATCCGCTGGCTGCGCAAGCCGGCCGACATTGCGGCCCTGGTGACGCTGCAAGCGGCTATTCTTGACAGCTTGTGGCCCCTGCTGGCGCCAGGCGGTATTCTTGTCTACGCCACCTGTTCGGTGTTGAATGCAGAAAACCGGCAGCAGGCCAATGCGTTTCTGGAGCGACATGAGCATCTTGAAGTCATCGACCACGCGGACCTGCCGGGTCGCGGGCCGGGCCCGGGCCGTCAGATCATGCCAGGCGATCACGATCTCGATGGTTTTTATCATCTTGCTGTGCGCCGGCTGCCGGTCGGAGTCCAGTGAGTGGGCAATTGAACTGGTGAATCCGATGCCTTCGTGGGCGGACGGTGAACTGGTGATCACGGCTGGCGTCAATTGGCAACCATCTCCAGCGGTGATCGAAGCGCTGGAGCATGGTGTCGTGGTGCCCCTCCGGGTGACCACCCGATCCAGCCGCCATCACGGCTGGATCGCAATGCAGGATCGGGATCGAAACCATCGCTTTGAATTGCGCTACCTGCCGCTGGTGCGCAGCTACCAGGTGACCGAACTGAAAACGGGCCGTCAGGAAAATTTTCCGCGGCTCGGGATGGCCGTGGAGGCATTATCGACTCGGCGTAGCTGGGCAACCGGCCTCGGTCGGAACGAAGCGGCTCAGCGCGACTGGCAAGTGGAAATCCGCGCTGAGCTGGATCGTTCGCGCCTGCCTTCGCCGATGAGACTCCCGGTCTGGTTCGATCCTGAGTGGCAGGCCAGGAGCCCCTGGCATGGCTGGCGGGTCAATGCTGACCTACTTGATGACGCTTAGGCATCGCTTCAGGCGCGCTCTGCGCGCCTTGCCATTGCTGGCCGTTCTGACGGTGCTGCTGACTGCGCTGTACCTGGTCTCCAGTGTCGAACAGGAAGCGACCCAGCTGGGCCGCCTGGGCCTGTGGGTTTTTGTCATTACAGGCGTCGCCCTGCTGTTGCTGGTCGTCGTGATCATTGGCCGCCTGATTCGACTGATTCAGCGTCAGCGCCGCGGTGAACCCGGGGCCCGGCTGACTGCTCGCCTGGTCGGCGTCTTCATAGCCCTGGCATTGCCACCGGTCGTCATTCTTTACCTGTTTGCGATCCAGTTCCTGAGCGAAACGGTCGAAGGCTGGCTGGACGTGGAAACCGAGCATGCCCTGTCCGATTCAATCGAGCTTGGCCAGATGTTCATGGATCTTCGGACCCGGGAGGTCAGCGGCCAGCTGGGGCGCCTGGCCGATCAGCTGGCCCTTGGCGATGAGGACCTGCTGTTTCGTCAGTTGCTGAGACAAGTCAGCGCGTCAGGCCCGACGGAGCTGACGGTTTTCAATGCCTCGGGTCAGGCCCAGGTCTCGGTCAACATCGATCCGGGCCGGCTGGTCGCCGACCTGCCCGGCAGCTTCGCGCTGGTCCAGGCGCTGGAGAACCAGTCCTATGCGGCGGCCGAACCAG
This sequence comes from Wenzhouxiangella sp., assembly GCA_041747995.1. Taxonomy (GTDB): domain Bacteria; phylum Pseudomonadota; class Gammaproteobacteria; order Xanthomonadales; family Wenzhouxiangellaceae; genus Wenzhouxiangella. The sequence goes on along the minus strand of JBGTEC010000047.1, from coordinate 3,113 downwards.
ACGATGACGGAATCAAGATACGGGTACTGACTTCGTTGGGCTCCCCGGCTCTGGGCGCTTCGCCGCTGGTGCTGCAGGCCATCTATCCCTTGCCGGCCGAATTCAGTCACCTGGCCGGGCGCATCGAGCAGGCGTACCACAACTATCGTAATGTAGCCTTTTTGCGCGACCGATTGCAGCAAAGCCTGGTGCTGATTCTGACCCTGGTGCTGATGTTGACTGCCCTGCTGGCGATGCTGCTGGCCTTCAACGCGGCACGCCGCCTGTCCCAACCGATCCGCGAGCTGGCCATCGCAACCGAGGAGATCGCCGCCGGTCGCTTTCCCGATCAACTGTCGGTAGCCAGCCGGGATGAGCTGGGTTTCCTGGTCCAGTCATTCAATGTCATGACGCTTGAACTGGCCGCCAGTCGACAGGCGCTCGAAGCCCAGCGCCGCTACCTCGAAGTCGTGCTGGGACGGCTCTCGGCCGGCGTACTGGCAATCAATGGCGACGGCTGCCTGGGTGCCTTCAATGATTCGGCCGGGCGCATCCTGCAACTCGAACCGGTAGCCGACCACGGTCGTAAGCTTACCGAACTTCAGGCCGACCGGCCTGATCTTGGCCCGCTGCTCGACGTGATTGCCTCACGACGTGGCGCAGGCGGGGATTGGCGCCAGGAAGTCCAGCTTGGGCGTCCTGATCGCCCCCTGGTGCTGGTCTGCCGAGGCTCGGAGCTGCCGGCCGAAGCCGGTGGCCAGGTGGTGGTGTTTGACGATGTCACCATTCTCGACCAGGCTCAGCGCGAGGCGGCCTGGGCCGAGGTGGCCAGGCGACTGGCGCACGAGGTCAAGAACCCGCTGACCCCCATCCAACTTGCCGCCGAGCGACTGCAGTACAAGCTCGAAGCGGTGCTTGAAGGTGATCAACGCGAGTTGCTGACCAAGGCGACAACGACCATACGAGCCCAGGTCGACACCCTCAAGCGGCTGGTTGACGCCTTCGGCGACTACGCCCGTCCGGTGGGGATGAAGCTGGAGTCGCTGGCGCTTCAGGGTCTGATCAACGAGGTTGTCGACCTTTACGCCAGTGGTGACCTGCCGGTTGAGTTCGATGTTCGGGTCGAGCCGGGGACGCCGCGGGTCGTCGCTGACGCTGGCCGCTTGCGCCAGGTTCTGCTCAATCTGGTCAGAAACGCACAGGAAGCACATCCAGACGGACGGCCACGGCTAGTGATCCAGATGGCGCCTGCCCGGCGCGATGGTCAGCCCGGCCTTGCACTTACCCTGTCCGATGATGGGCCGGGATTTGCGCCCGAGGTACTCGAGCGGGTGTTCGAGCCCTATGTCACCACAAAGCCGCGCGGCACCGGGCTGGGTCTCGCCATCATTCGCCGCATCATCGATGACCACGGTGGTCGAATCGCGGTTGGCAATGCCGGAGATGGTGGCAGCGTCATCCGGATCTGGTTGCCGGCAGAGCAGCAAACTGTCAAGACACAGGCTCAACAAGGACGGCTACAATAGCGCGATGGGAAGTGCCTGTATTCTGATCGTCGACGACGAGCCCGACATTCGCGAGCTGGTTGGCGACATCCTCACGGACGAGGGATATGAAGTTCTGCTGGCGGGCGACGCCGCGGCGGCTCGTGAAACGCGCAGCCAGCGCGAACCCGACCTCATCCTGCTTGATGTCTGGATGCCCGGTACCGACGGCATCAGCCTGTTGCGCGAATGGCGCGAAACCGATGCCCTGGCCTGTCCGGTCGTCATGATTTCGGGCCATGGTTCGGTTGAAACCGCAGTCGAGGCAACCCGCCTGGGGGCGTTTGATTTCATCGAAAAACCGGTCTCGATGGCCAAGCTGATGGTGACCGTGGGCAATGCCCTGGAGGCCGGACGGCTCAAGCGCGAAAACGCCGGCCTGAAGAGACGCGTGCCGACCCTGATGGAACCGATTGGCCGCTCCCTGCCGGTGCAGCAGCTCAGGCGACGCCTGGAACGAATCGCCGCCCACGATACGCCAGTCCTGATCACCGGCGAGGCCGGGGTCGGCAAGGGCATGGCGGCGCGCTGGATTCATGCCCATTCACGCCGCTCCCAGGGGCCGTTCGTCTCTGCCCCCACACGGGTTGAGGGCGATGGCTGGAGTCGTCTCCTGCTGGGCAGCAACGGTGAATCCGGTCTGGTCGCCGAGGCCCAGGGCGGCGTGTTCTTCATCGAAGATGTCGCCCGCCTGGACCGCGCCGCCCAGGCCCTGTTGCTGGGTATCCTCGAGTCGGGTCATCTCGACCCGGATTCGGCCAGCAGCCCGGCCCTGGACCTGCGCCTGATCGCGGGCACCACAATCGGCCTTGAGCAGTTGGTTCGAGCCGGTCAGTTCGACGAGGCACTCTATTACCAGCTCAACGTGGTTCCGCTCGAAATGCCACCGCTGCGGGACCGTCAGCAGGATGTGCCGGATCTGGTCCGCTTTTATGCCGAATATTTCCCGAGCCGGGATGGCGTTCCCTACCGCCATTTCTCGGTTGCCGCACAGAACCATTTGCGCCAGCATCATTGGCCCGGCAACCTGCGTGAACTCAAGAACCTGGTGCAGCGCCTGTTGATTCTGGGCGGCGAGGATGAAGTGGCAGTTTCCGAAGTCGAAGAGGCCCTGAGCCAGTCGGATACCGGCCGTCAGGCGGGCGAATCGAGTGTGCCGGCACTGTTCCAGATGCCCCTGCGCGAAGCTCGTGAGGAGTTCGAGCGTCAATACCTGACGTTCAAGCTCAAAGAGGTATCGGGCAGCGTGGGCAAGCTGGCCGATGCGGTGGAAATGGAACGGACCCATCTCTATCGCAAGCTCAGGCAGTTGGGGATCGACCCCAAGCAGGTTTGAGCTGATCTTAATTCGAGGGGAGTACCAGGCTTATGCAGATCATCATTCTCGGCGCCGGCCAGGTCGGCAGCGGCATGGCGCGCAGCCTGTCGCGCGAGGAAAACGACATCACCGTGGTCGATACCGATCCGGACCGTTTGCGTGAATTGCAGGAAAAGCTCGATATCCGGACGGTTCTGGGGCATGCGGCCCATCCCCAGACCCTGATCCGCGCCGGCATCGAGGATGCCGACCTGCTGATTGCCCTGACCAAC
>JBGTEC010000046.1:0-4281 GCA_041747995.1 Wenzhouxiangella sp. | reverse complement strand
GGCCTGCTCGCTCGCAAGCCGGAGCGCGTGCTCCAGAAAGCGGTCAAGGGCATGATGCCCAAGGGTCCGCTCGGCCGCGATATGTTCGCCAAGCTCAAGATCTACGCCGGCCCCGAACATCCGCATGTGGCCCAGCAGCCGCAGGCCCTGGAACTGTAATTCTCAAGGATCAACAAGACAATGGCAACTGAACAATATTACGCAACCGGACGCCGCAAGACCTCGGCTGCAAGGGTTTTCCTGCGCCGCGGCACCGGCCAGATCACGATCAACCGCAAGCCGCTGGAAGAATTCTACGGCCGCAAGCCCGCCCCGATGATCGTGCGCCAGCCGCTCGAACTGGTTGAACTGATGGACAAGTTCGACGTCAATGTGACAGTGAAAGGCGGCGGCACCACCGGCCAGGCCGGCGCCATCCGCTTAGGCTTGGCCCGCGCCCTGATGGAATACGACGCCGATCTGCGCTCATCACTGCGCAACGCCGGCTTCGTCACCCGCGACGCCCGCGCCGTCGAACGAAAGAAAGTCGGCCTGCGCAAGGCCCGCAAGGCAACCCAGTACTCGAAGCGCTGATCCTTTCGCTTCAAGTACCAACGATCCACTGGGGGATCGTCTAGTGGTAGGACTACGGACTCTGACTCCGTCAGCGGGGGTTCGAATCCCTCTCCCCCAGCCACAAAAAGAGAAGCCCGGCATCGCCGGGCTTTTTTGTGGCTGGGGGAGAGGGGTTCGAACCCCCGCAATAAACAATCGGTTCGACCCGAGCGCAGCGAGGACGATGCGCCAGCAATCGGGCGCAGCCCGGCAAGCGCCCCAGGCGCGCAGTCAATCCCTCTCCCCCAGCCAAAACAGAAGAGCCCGGCATTGCCGGGCTTTTTTGTTGGCTGGGGGAGAGGGGTTCGAACCCCCGCAATAAACAAGCTGGTTGGCCAGTTGCCTGGTTGGCTAGTTGGCTAGTTGGCTAGTTGGCTAGTTGGCTAGTTGGCTAGTTGGCTAGTTGGCTGGAAATGCTATACCCTCTCCCCCCCGTCTCCCCCCGTCTCCCCCCGTCTCCCCCCGTCTCCCCGCTTTTCCCTTTCACCTTTCACCTTTCACCCTTTTTTCCGCCTTCAAGTGACCCACTTTCCCCCCCAAATACGTATTCTCTAAGTAGGAACGCTATTTCGCTGATGCCTGAGCCCCGATTGTGCTCTGCCGGACATATGGTTGCGACGCGCCTTGAGTTGCTATAGACTCAAGCACGTGCGGACGACATGAACGGCTTCATTTAGTTCCGGCATTGGCAGGCAAGCTTGGGAATTCGCAAGAAAAACCAGGACTTGGGATGGAGGCAGACCAGTTGGGGTGCTGCATCTAGCGTGTGAAATTGAACTTCGGAGTCTATTTAAAGAGGTGTTAAGCATGAAACTCGTAAATCGCACCGGCAACAGCCGTACGGCCACCGCCGTAAAAACCATGATTTCAGGAGTGGCGCTGTCCGCTCTGCTTGGTCTGTCCCTGAACGTCCAGGCCCAAACCTGCACGATTGCCAATTGGGACGCTGCGCCCGGCCTGTCCGATGCCAACGTTGGCACCCAGGGCGCGAACAACCGTCGCTACGGCGGCCCCTGTGGGCTTCGCGTCCCCGGCGGTACCCCGGCGTATGTAACCGACACAACCCCGGCTTCAGAAGATGCCTATATCGCTCGATTCTATGCATTCCTTGATAATGCCGGCAGCAATGGCGTTCTTCTGTTCTCGGCCGACGATCAGATCCAGGTCTGGTACAACATCCCGGCTGCGGGTGATCTGACCTTGCGCGTTTTTGATAGCGTCCCCAGCGCCAACGATGTGACCTTTGAAAACGTCGGTAACGGCTGGCATTCGATCGAGTTCGCATGGGCAGCCAGCCCCACCCAACAGGTTGCCTTTGCCGTCAACGGCACGGAGCTCACCAGCGACCCGATCGATACCTCGGAAATCAGGATTACATCCGCGCAAATGGGTGATATCGAAGGGACAGCTACCGGCTCCATTGACTTCGACGATTTCGATTCGCGTCGTTCGTCGCGGCCTGGGCGTTTGCTCGTTGGTGATGCAAACAATTCAGGTGGAATCAATATTTTTGATGCAGTGGCTGTGATTGATGAGTTTCAGTCAGGTATTTTTGCTTCGGGTCAACCTGATTGTAACGAGAATGGTTCGATAAACATCTTTGACGCGGTTTGCATAATCGATATTTTCCAAGGCAACTGATTAAACTTTTTCTCTAGGTAAATAAGGAAATTCAAATGAAGTCCGAAATCAATCTAAAATTCAGGACACTGCAAGCGGCCTTTTATCTGTGCATCGCAGCCGGCTTAGCTATGCCAGCATTTGCTGACACAGTCGCGCTGTCAAGTGAGTCTGGTCAGCAGGGACAAACCGTTGTGGTCGACTTTACATACACTGCTGACGGCACCAAAGAAGCGCTGCAGGCCGAGGCCATCATTTCCGACGCCACCGTGTTTAGCAATATTAATGCTTCAGCTATGTGCTCTGGAGCATCGGCTGTAGTAGTTTCCTGCGGGCTGGGTTGTGGTGGCACTTGTCTGCAAGTTGCAGTCGCGAATGGATCTGGTACTCCTTTGACAAGCTTTACTGGAACCGTTGAATTCACCATTGATGGTGCTGCACCTTTTGGTGTGGTCACTCTAGACTGGGATACTGCGGATGTAGACTTCACTCCGAATAACGTCGTTGATGGTCAGGTCGAAGTCACCGAAGGCCCGTCATCCTCGCTCTCTATCGCTCCCGACCCAATGGCTTTCGGAACCGTTGACATTGGCAACATGCCCGTCACCGATACCTTTACCGTCACCATTGGCGGCGATGCCGGTGCTGATGATGTATTGATCAGCGATGTGACGTTGACCGGTGATACCGAGTTCTCGATCGTTGCCGACAACTGCGAGGGCAACACCTTCACGGTACCCGACAGCTGCACCATCGACGTCCAGTTCGATTCTGCCGCAGCCGGTGGTCCCTTTGCGGGTGAAATCACGGTCACCAGTGATGCCAACAATACCCCGGTTGTTACAGCCCAAATCAGCGGCTCTGCTGACTCGGTTGCCAATATCGAAACCAGCCTCGGTGCCGTGGTCAACATTGGCGCCGGCGCTCCGGGAACCACGGTTTCCATGGGCGGCCAGTTCACCAACAGCGGTTCGGCCGATGGTGAGGTATCCTGCACCCTGACCGATCCGGACGGTGTCTTCTCGACCGATCCGACCCCGATCACCAACGCGGTCGTTCCGGCTGGTGGCAGTCTGGGCTTCACCCTGTTCTGCGATCTGCCTGAACTGGCTGAAGAAGGTGAAGAATTCTTCGCTACGCTGTCTTGCACCGGCACCAACGACTTTGCCAGCGAGCATCAGCTGAGCTGTGGCGTGTCGACCTTCGAAGCGGTTCCGGTTCCGACCATGCAGGCCTGGACCCTGGCGCTGTTCGCCATGTTGATGTTGCTTATCGGTGGCTTCAGCATCCGGTTCTTCCGCGCAAGCTGATGTTAAGCCACTGCGGATAGCATCCCGCAGGCAGTAGCAAACCAAAACCGCCGGGCCCCGCCCGGCGGTTTTTTTGTTAGGTAAAAGGGTAAAAGGTAAGAGGTGAAAGGGAAAAGCAAAGGCGCTCCCTCCACCTAGTATGCTGTTCTCTGTGACCTCCGTGCCTCTGTGGTGAAATGTTTTTGTTCCTTTCGCGACAGCGGGTCCCGAAGCGGACTCGGAGACTTTGCGGTTAGTCGCTTTTGCTTTTTACGCTTTCAATCACTCCACGAGATTCCAGCCACTTCCTCGCATCTTCGGCGTCGTTTTCGAACCAGGCTCTGGCGGAACCGAGTCGGAAGGTGTAGCCCCAGCGGTCCATGTCGGCCATGCAGCGGTCGCTGCCGAAGCCGGGGATTTGCTCGGCCAGCAGGATCTGCAGGTAGCAGACGGCGTTTTCCTCGTCGTAATCGCCGCCGGCGTTGGTGTCGAGACTGGCGCGGCGGGTTTCATCCATGCAGATGTAATGACAGGCCTCGTGCAGGATCGAGTGGAGCGGCGTATCCGGCCTGGCGTACAGGCAGTGGCCACGCAGGCCGGCTTCGGATTCGCCCCAAAAGCTGCCGGGGATTGTGGATTCGGATCCGGATTCGGATTCAACCAGGACCAGTTTCAAGCCATGGGCGGTCAGCAGTCTTTCCACCGCGGAAATCATGCTGTGTTCCAGACGCAGGACATCTGCCTGGCTGGGAATGTCGCTGGTATCGACCATGACTTT
>JBGTEC010000045.1:0-8986 GCA_041747995.1 Wenzhouxiangella sp. | reverse complement strand
GCTCGAAGAAGCGAAGCCGGAGTGCCGTAGCGCGTGTTATCGCTCTTGGAAAGGCAATAAGCATTCCCTGCGAGCGCTGCCTTGCAGCTAAGCGCTTTCCGACTCGCTGAAAGTTACAGAATTAACGACGGGGTACACTAGTCTTCGGCTTTCAGTGCTTCGCGGGTGGCGTGGGCGGTGCGGAGGAAACTCAGGTAACTGGAACCCGGTGAGGAGTCCAGGCCCGAAATCAGGCGCTGACGTAGCACGCGGCATGACTGGCTGAAAAGTAGCGCGCCGGTGTAACCGCTGGCACCAGCCCACTGGTGCAGGACCGCTCCGGCCTCGGTGTACTGGGCTTTCTGTAATAGCTGATCAAGTGCCGGGAGACCGGATTTCAGTTCGTCGGCCATCATGGTCTTGAGCTTCCTGGCCAGATCAGGGTCATGGTTGGACGCGGCGAGAGCCCGCTCCGTGTCGACCAGGCTGGTCGGGGAGATGTGAAGGCTTTCGGTCTGGAGGCGGGACCGATTGGGATCGAAAACGGCCTCTATGGAGGCGACCAGGTCGGGAATGGAAATCGGCTTGTTGAGGAAGTCGTCGAAACCGGCATTCAGCAGTCTGGTCTTTTCTTCGGGACGGGTGTCGGCGGTGAGAACAATCATTCGCGCCTCGGCCGACGGGCTGTCGAGATCGCGTATTCTGTTGGCTGTAGCGAGCCCGTCCATCTGTGGCATATGAAGATCCAGCAAGACCACATCGAAGTGCGCTTCCCGACAGCATTGGATCGCTTCGGCGCCGTTTGCGGCCAACTCGATGCTGCGTGCCAGGCGACCCAGGCCGGTCTTGAGAAACTCGCGGTTGATCGCATGGTCATCGACCGCCAGGATGCGCAGGGTCTTGATCAGGGCAGAGGGTTTTGATGCGTTCATCGCCCTACTATAGCTTCAGCAAGCCACAGGATCACACTTCTGCGCGTAAAGCTGCCTGGTCAGCGGTGCTGGTGCTGGCTGTAACCCTGACAATGGCTCCCGGGCCCGCCCGATCCGCCGAACTGACGATCAACAGTGGCCCCGGCCAGGTTGCCGGAATCCACTGGGACAGGCTTGTGTTCAGCTACCAGCCAGGGGCACAGCCGTCGACCTGGCAGGCCCGCGCCGAAGGGCTCGTCGGGCCAGATGGGCAAGCCTTGGGGTTGGTTCGCGTAAACTGTCTTAATTCTTCTCGCCCCTTGTTCGATGGTTGCCGGGAAGGCCGGCTGTCCTGGCAATTCGAAGACCTGGCGCTGGAGGCTGACCTGGGTTTCGAAAAACCGGGTGAGAACTGGGTGGTCAACCTGGAAGGATCCTCCTGGCGTCTGTCAGCATCCATTCCTGTGACTCATCCCGAACAGGCCAGTGTCAACGCCTCGTTTGAGGCTTTCAACCTCGAGGCGATTCCCGTCTCCCTGCTTGCCCGGGCTGGGCTGCAGGTGCTGCTTGGCGAAGTCACGGGCACCCTCGAATATGCACGGGGTCAGTTGCAGGCCGAATTGGTCTTGAACGGCGCCAGCTTCGACAGTGAGGATGGTCTTCTGGCCGCCGAAGGTCTGGCGCTTTCGACCCTCATCGCCGTTGATCTGCAGTCGGCCACGTCGGTTTTCTCAATTGATCTGACCCAGTTCGGAGGCGAGGTGCTGGCGGGGCCGCTTTATCTGCCCGAGCCGGCTGAGCCATTGCGTTTGCGCCTGGGTGGCGAGTTGCCTGATGAGCGGACCATCCGGTTTGATCGGCTTGAGCTGGATGATCCTGGCGCCCTAGACATGAGAGGTAGCGCGGATCTGACCCACGATGAGGAAGCGGGCTGGTCGCTGGCCGAGGTGAACCTTTCGATACTTTCGATTCAGCTCCCGGACGCCTTCGCGCGCTGGGCGGACGGTCCGGCATCGGCGGCAGGATTTGGCGGTCTGGAAACAAGCGGGCGCGTCGATGGGAATCTGCACTGGCGGGCTGATGGACCGTTGGCGATCGATGCCAGGATTGCCAACATTTTTATAGAAGACCCGGCGGGACGATTCGGCTTTTCCGAAATTGACGGCACGGTCGCCTGGAAGCTGGCTGGTCCTGAGCTCGATCTCGGCTGGCAGGGCATGGGGCTCTACGGACTGTCATTTGGTCCCTCCAGCCTGCGCCTGGTCACCGGGCCGGGCGGCGCCAGGCTGATGGAACCGCTGCGGCTGCCCTTGCTGGACGGCGCCTTCGTGATCGATCGACTGGTGTGGAATCCGGATCAGGATGAAGGTCTGGTGCTGGATGCGCGTATCGAGCCCCTCAGCCTGACAGGCCTGACCCGTCAGTTGGAATTGCCCGAATTCGGTGGAACATTGTCCGGCGAATTTCCGGGTATTGTCTTTGACGACGACAGGCTCAGCTTTACCGGCGGTATCGATATGCAGGCCTTCTCCGGCAGGATCCGAATCGAGGACCTGGATATTGAACGTCCATTCGGTCCCTTGACGGCACTATCTGCGCAGGTCGAGTTTTCTCGTCTGAATTTGCTTGAGTTGACCGGGGCGTTCAACTTCGGCCGCATGGAAGGGCAAATGTCAGGCTGGGCACGCGATCTGCGCTTGCTGGATTGGCGTCCCGTGGCCATGGATGCGCGGGTGTTTACACACGACGATGTCAGGCGGCGGCGCATCAGTCAGCGCGCGGTCGATGATCTTGCCAGTCTCGGCGGCGCCGGCGCCGGGATGCTGACTGGCACCGTGTTGCGGGTCTTCGATGATTTTCCCTACCGCCGCGCCGGTCTGGCCTGCCGCCTATCCAACAACATCTGCCACATCGACGGCGTGGCACCGCATGAATCCGGCGGCTTCTATATCGTCCAGGGTCGCGGCCTGCCCAGGCTGGATGTGATCGGCCACCGTCGGTTGATCGACTGGCCTCAGCTGGTCAGCCAGCTTATGGCAATCACCGAGTAGCGCCAGCTAATCTTCGAAGAAAGACCGTTCAGCGACTTTCGCCTTGGCGCTGGTAGAACGCTTGCTTGTCGGCATACATCCGTGCATCGGCGACAGACAGCACCTGACCGGCTTCGTTGCAGTCAGAGCCGGCGGTCCCGACACTGATTTCCACCGACACTTCCGCCAGGCCACCGGTGTGGCTGATCAGGACCGGCGTACTGCTGCAGGCATCAAGCAGTCTCTCGGCAACACCTGTTGCTTCCGCTTCGCGACAGTTGGGGCAAAGCACGACAAACTCATCGCCGCCAAATCGTGCGATGACATCGGATTTACGCGCCTGATTGACAAGACGGTCGGCGATGGTGCGAATCAGTTTGTCGCCTGACTCGTGGCCGAGGCTGTCATTGGTCCGTTTGAGTCCGATTGCGTCAACCATGACCACGGCGAAATCGACGCTCGAATGCTGGCGCTTGCGCGCTATTGCCATGGTCAGCTGAGCTTCCCAGTAGGCGCGATTGAACAGGCCGGTCAGGTCATCGGTTTCGGCCGCCTTGCGCAGTTCTTCGTTGAGCAGCTTGTTTTGCAGGCCGGAAGCCAGCCGGTCGACGAAAAGCTCCAGGGTGTCGCCGAGCGAGTCTGCCAGCCGTTTGGCCGTGATGACGAAACCGTTGGCATGGTTGAGGTGGTGCCCCATTGAAATCGCCAGCAGTGGCGAGGGGCTGTCAATGTCCAACTTTGTCGTGCCCTGGTGCTTTTGAGCTGAAAGCGCCGCCAGTTTTTCAAGAATCAAGTCCTGTTGTGCGGTGCCGATTCCGCGAAAAGCAGTATGGAGCAACTGCCGAGGACGCTCACGATTGAATAGTACCAAGCCGAAGGGGCGATCATGCCGGCCGCGGTGAAAGTGCTCCAGGGTCTGCTCCGCCAGTTCGGCCACGTCGCTGGCACCGCTGCTCAATAGCTCCAGATCCAGCAGCGAGCGAAACAATCGGTTATGACGCCCGATGGTCTTGTGGGCCCGGGCCAACTGCTTGTGCTGGCGGTAGAAGATGACGCCGATGGCCAGCACGTAGGCAGCCGAGATGGCGGCCATGAACAACGCGAAGCCGAGACTTGAGTGAGGCTGGAAGTCGGGTCCTGCAAAAATCGTCCAGGTGGCAGCCGCCAGAACGAATGCCCCTGCCGACATGACCAGATGGCGCGGGCCGCCAATGACTGTGCTGTTGAGCACGGTGGCGACGAACAAGGTGTAGCCGAGCCACAGATTGAAGCCCATGGCGGCCACCCAGGCGCCGAGCAGCATGTTATCGATCAGCAGATTGATCTGCTCGGCGCGATGCGGGTCGCGAGCCTGGCGGGCGTGCAGGAATGCCAGGTGGGGGTAGACCAGGAAGCAGCCTACCGCTATCAACAGCGCACCCGTGCCGAGGCCCCGGTCGCTGGCCAGCCACACGATGGCGATGAACGTGGCCAGAAAACCGATGGCGCGTGGCGGGTAATTCAGTCGCGCAGAGCGGTGGATGGCTTGCGCTACAGCGGATGCGGTCATTGGTCGGTTCCAGCCATCCTCGCCTCACGCATGCCAGGTCCCATTGATTCGATCATAACAGCAGGGGTGGTCGATGGCGTGTCACGGCGCTTCGATATCTGCTCCATCAGTCCTGATCGGACGGAATCGGCTTGACCAGCACCTTGCGGATGCGTTTGTCGACCATATCGACAATCGTGAAGGTCAAATCGCCGATGCGCAGGCTGGTTCGGCCCTCGGGTATGGACTCGAGCTGCTCGAGAATGAGGCCGTTGAGCGTTTTCGCGCCGGTTGTGGGAAGGCGCCATTCCAGGCGCCGATTGAGCATGCGGATCGTTGCGCCCCCGTCAACGATAAAAGTGCCATTTTCCTGCTTGCGCACCAGTTTCTGACGCGAGCCGCCTTCGGTTGTGTACTCACCGACGATTTCTTCGAGAATGTCATCGAGCGTGACCAGGCCCTGAATATCGCCGTATTCGTCAACCACTAGCCCCATGCGGCGCTCGCGAGCCTGAAATTCCAGCAACTGCTGGGTCAGGGCGGTACCCTCTGGAATGAAATAGGGCGCCCGAACCGCCTTCTTCAGCGCCTCCGGATTGAGCCGGTTCTGGGCCAGCTTGGTCAGGATGGTCCGGAAATGCAGCAAGCCCACAATGTTGTCCAGGTCACCGCGCCAGACCGGCATGCGTGTGTAGAAGGTCTGGGTCAGCGACTGGACGATGACTTCCCATTCGGCGTCCAGGTCAATGCCGACGATATCCTGACGCGGCACCATCACATCATCGACGGTGCCGTGTTCGAGATCGAGGATGTTGATCAGCATTTGCTGGTGATCGAGCGAGATATGGCGTCCGCCTTCCTTGACCAGGGTTCGCAGCTCCTCGCGGCTGAGTGCGTCGCTGTGGAGTCCGACCTTGCGCACGCCGAATGGACGAAGCAGGATCGAAGCGATGACATTGATCATCCATACAACCGGGTAAAGCACTTTCAGGAGGGGGGTCAGGACATAGCTTGCAGGGTACGCGATGCGATGGGGATACATCGCGGCCAGGGTCTTGGGGGCCAGCTCGGCGAATATCAGGATGACGGCCGTCAGGACGAGCGTGGAAACCCAGATGCCGGCATCGCCGAGCAGGCGCAGGGCGATAACCGTTGATATGGATGCCGCAAGAATGTTGACGAGGTTGTTGCCCAGCAGGATCAGGCCGAACATGCGATCAGGCTTGGCAAGCAGATTCTGCGCCAGACGTGCCCCGCGGTGACCGCTTTGGGCCTGATGACGCAGACGATACCGGTTCATTGCGACCAGTCCGGTCTCGGAGCTGGAAAAAAACGCCGACAGGACAATCAGTACGCCCAGTAATGCAAACAGCGTGGCCAGGGGGATCTCTTCAGCCATCAAACGATGGTCCGATCATGTATGTGGGCTCGGCGGTCCACGTTCGATCTAGAATGACCTCAAGGACCAGCTTGCTGCCGAAATACCCCAGCCCGAGGACAAACATGGCAATCAGCGTCCAGTGGATGGCGCGCCGGCCCCGCCAGCCAAACCACCAGCGCCCGCCCAGCAACAGGCCGAACAGCATCCAGGACAGAATCGACAGCACGGTCTTGTGCACCAGGTGCTGGCCCATCAGGTCTTCTACAAACATCAGCCCGGTCAGAAGGCTCATGCCGAGAATCAGCCAGCCACCAAGGATCAGTCGAAACATCAGTTTCTCAAGTACGGTCAGCGGTGGCAGCAGTTCGAGCTGGCGCAACGGGCGCGGATGCCGCAGCAGGTACTCCTGAACCGCCAGCAAAATGGCGTTGATGGAAGCGATACTGAGCAGGCTGTAGGCTAGCAGCGAACTGAATACGTGAATTTCCAGTACTGGCGAGAGCTGGGTCAGGATCAGGGGCGCCGGTTGGGCGAGCCATTGCAGCCAGACGCACAAGGCGGCGCCGGGAAAGGCAATGACGCCGGCCTCCAGCATGGGCGAGCTCAGCGCACTGATCAGCAGCACCAGCACGATCATCAGCGAGGCCAGTGACAGGGTGTTGATGAAATTGACGTCCCACCCAACCGGGGTCGTCATGTAGAGCCAGACGACACAGGCATGCCCGAGGGCTGCCAGCACGGCCAGCGCCGCCCCCGTGTGCCGCACGGGCGTCCGGGAATGATAGAAGCCGTAGGCGAGGCATAGCCCGGCGCCGAGATAAGCCAACCCGGTCAACAGGGCAATCAGGGAAACCGCTTGCACGAAAAGCAGCCTGCTTGTTTGGAGGAGAACAGAGCCCCAGTATAATGATTCATTGGCCCAACCCCAAGACAAAGCAGCGTTTCTAAAAATGTTTGATCAACTAAGCAAGCGATTGACCGGTTCCCTGGATCGCCTCCGCGGTCGCGGGCGTCTGAGTGATGACAATATTCGCGAGGCCATGCGCGAGGTTCGCGTGGCCTTGCTGGAAGCCGATGTGGCCTTGCCGGTGGTCAAGGACTTCATCGCCGAAACCACGCAGCGGGCCATTGGCCAGGAAGTCGTTGGCAGCCTCAAACCGGGCGAGGCGCTGGTCAAGGTGGTTCACGAGGAACTCAAGCGTGTCCTTGGCGGTGACCAGGCGCCACTCAAGCTTGACCAGGCGCCGCCGGTCGTGATTCTGTTGGCCGGCCTTCAGGGCGCTGGCAAGACCACGACCGCGGGCAAGCTGGCGCGCCTGATCCAGGAGCGCCACAAGAAAAAGGTGCTGCTGGCCAGTTGTGATATTTATCGGCCAGCCGCGATCGATCAGCTCGAAACCCTGGCCGGCCAGGTCAATGCCGGCTTTTTTCGCGCCGAGAGCACCGACAATGCTGTCCGTATCGCCGAGGAATCGCTGGAGCGGGCCAAGCGCAGCTTTGCCGATGTCTTGATTCTCGACACCGCCGGCCGGCTGGCGGTGGACGAGGCGATGATGGAAGAGATTCGCCGCGTTCACAAGGCCGTGAATGCGACGGAAGTCCTGTTTGTGGTTGACAGCATGACCGGTCAGGACGCGGCCAACACCGCGCGGGCATTCCACGAGGCCCTTCCTCTGACCGGCGTGGTATTGACCAAGACCGATGGCGACGCTCGCGGCGGCGCCGCCCTGTCGGTGCGACAGATCACCGGTGCTCCGATCAAGTTCCTGGGGACTGGAGAGAAACTCGACGGGCTGGAGCCGTTTCATCCTGATCGGCTGGCTTCCCGGATCCTCGGCATGGGGGATGTGCTCAGCCTGGTCGAGGAGGTTGAGCGCAAAGTTGATCAGAAACAGGCGCGCAAACTGGCGGCCAAGGTCGGCAAGGGTTCACGCCGGTTTGGCATGGACGACCTGCGCGATCAGCTCAAGCAGATGGAAAATCTGGGCGGACTGGGTTCGCTGATGGACAAATTGCCGGGAATGGGCCGGGTGCCCGAAGCGGCCAAGGCCCAGATGGACGACCGCCAGACCCGTCGCATGATCGCCATGGTCAATTCGATGACGCCCAAGGAACGTCGTTACCCCGACATCATCAAGGGCTCACGCAAGCGGCGGATCGCCGCCGGCTCCGGTGTCCAGATCCAGGACGTCAACCGCCTGATCAAACAGCACAAGCAAATGCAGAAGATGATGAAGAAAGTGGGCAACAAGAGCTCAATGGCCAAGCTGATGAAACGCCTGCCCGGCGCCGGAGGTGGCGGCTTCCCCGGTATGTAGGCCCTCATCAGGGCGGGCTTGATAGGGCGGGCTTGTCAGGGCATGGACTCGCAACCATGGTCTCCGAGCAGCCCTTGCTCCGCAATCACCATTCATAAAGCTCAAGGCTCTCAGTGGCACACTGTATTCTCGGTGGTTACTTGGGAGGCGCGACGCATGCTGGATGCATCCTTGATTTACACGGCGGCTACGCGCCCAACAGATCGACTGATACTGGTAGCAGACCCGCTCTGTTTGGGAGAAGCCATCAAGGGTGGCAACTCAGCCAGTAGAAGGGATGTGGATCTCGGCCGGAAGTTGGCTAAGCTCGTTGAGGCATGCATCCAACAACGAGCCCCCTAGCCTGGACTTTAATGCAAGCTACCCGTTCGTGTAGCAAATGTGCATGGTCTGTGGTCGCGTGATCCAGATGCCTCTAGGCTTCAGAGGCTATAGACCTGGCATGTCAGATCGGTTACGCTTTGTGAACGACGAGTTGCTTAGGGAGAATGTCGACAGACCGGGATAGCCTTGGTATCGCCAAATACCGAAAAGACTATCCCAAGGATCGACCAACTGCAGCACATCCCCTGGAACCAGAAGCATGCCGGGAATTGCGAATGATCTGCTTTCGCTTGACACCCCGGGGGGCACACAATGAAGCCAATCTGTTCAGAGGGAGAAGATTTTGTCCGCTTTATTCTGCTCGCGATTCTTTATTGGGTCTATCCGGATCTCGCAACAAAATTCCTGACGATGCCTGCCTGATTTGAAGAGGCCATGGGGCCTCCTGTAAAGTTTTGTTTTCACGAACAACACAAACAGGGAGATTGGCCCCATGACCGCATTCAAGCTTATCG
>JBGTEC010000044.1:0-4738 GCA_041747995.1 Wenzhouxiangella sp. | reverse complement strand
ATCGTGCCGAGCCAGGACGGCTGGTCCTGGGCAGGCAGAACTGCATGCCGCGCCGGAAGTGGCGGGTTGGCGTGGCCCAGCACCCAGCCGTCGGCGTGGACGGCCCAGCTTTGCGCGCCTGCCGGCGCCAGGCGCTGAAGTTGGTGACCCAGTTCGGGCTGGCGTCCAGTCAGCATTAGAAGCTGGTTGTCGGTGCCGATGCTGCGGGCGATTGCTCCCGGTCGGTCGGCGTCGTGAACGTTGAAGCCGATTCGGGTCGGTCGACGTGGTTCGGGAATCTGCAATTCCAGGGTCCAGCCATCCCGGCGCGGTTGCCAATAACCCTGAACCCGGGGCCAGCCGGCCGGGTTGTTGCCCCGGGTCTCGATCCAGCCGGGGGCCAGTGGCGCCAGGGTCAACTCGGCCGCCAGGCCATCAGCGCGCTGCAATGTCAATCGGAGATGATCGCCAAGTTTGCCGCCGGGTTCGCTGAACACCTGGTGGCGATTTTGGACTTCGATCAGCAGATACAGGCCGGAATCATGGTTGGTGCTGGCAATGCGCGCTCGCAACAAATCGTCGTTCGAGATCATCGCGTCGGCCTCCTCCAGCCACGGCGCCCAGTCGTCAGCATAGCCATCCAGATAAGGAGGCTGTTCGCTGTCATGACGATAAAGGACCGGACCGGCTGCCTCGCCCCAGGCCGTCTGGTGTTCGGTCGCCAGGGTCAGGGCCATTGACCGGGCCGAATCGAGCAGGCCCTGGGCATGGCCGTCGCGCAAGGTTTGCTCGATCTGGCGGGCGAACTGCCAGGCGCCGATCGGCAGGGCGATGACCAGCAGGGTGATCAGCAACAGCTGGGTACGCAGGTTCAGACGCACCGCTCAGCCTCGCCAGCGATAGCCGGCGCCGTGGACGGTACTGAGCGCGTCAAAGCCCGGGTCAAGGGCCTGGAACTTGCGCCGGATGCGCTTGATGTGCGAGGTCACCGTGGTGTCATCAACGACCAGGTTGGCCGCTTCCATCAACTGGCTGCGGCTTTTGACGTGGCCGGGATGGCGGGTCAGGCAGTGGACCATCCAGAACTCGGTCACGGTCAGGTCCACGGTTTCGGCGCGCCAGTGAACGGAAAGTTCTTCCGGGTTGATCTGCAATTGACCGTGGCGGATCAATTCGGGCGCCAGGTGACGCCGAGCAACAGCGTCGACGCGACGAAACAGTGCGATGATCCGGGCCAGCAGGTGGCTGGTGCTGATGTCCTTGGTCAGGTAGTCATCCGCGCCCAGGCGCAGTCCGGAAACCGCATCGAGGTCGCTGTCGCGAGCGGTCAGGAAAATGATGGGCAGCTCGGACGAGCGCCCGCGCAGGTGGCGGCACAACTGAAAGCCGCCCTCCGGTTCATCTTTCAATCCGATATCGATAATCACCAGATCCGGCAGTTCATCGGCGAAGGCGGCTTCGGCCTGCGGCCGGTCGCCGAAGCCGGCGGTCCTGAAACCATATCGCTCCAGCGCCTCGCGGTAGTTGTCACGGATGGGGGCTTCGTCTTCGACGACGGCAATCAGGCGTTGGCTCATGGGCGACATTGTGGCTGCCTCGACGGCGCCGGGCAAGTGATCGGAAGTCTCTGCCACAACTTTGCCACATTTGATCACGACAATGCCCTGAACGCTCCCCGCTGCTGCCATGTCGCGGTGCTGAAATACGGTCATGAGGTTTCATTGACTCGACTTTCATGCTGTTAAGGAGAACTGCCGTGTACCTGGTGTACCTGATAAAAAGAATTGCCATCGCCGTTTTGATGCTTGCCCCATTGATGGTCGACGCTCATGCGAGCCCTTCCGGCCTCTGGTTGCAGGGCATGGGCAACCAGCAGCGGGTGGAGGCGTTTGCGTTGCAGACCGATGTCGATATCGAAGTGACCGGCATGCTGGCCTACACCACGGTCAGCAGGCGCTTTCTCAATGATGGCGATCAGTGGGCTGAAGGACGCTACCAGTTTCCGCTGCCCGATGACAGTGCGGTTGAGAGCCTGACCATCATGGTCGACGGTCGCCTGATCGAGGGTGAGATTCAGGAGCGTGGCCAGGCCCGACAGACCTTTGACCAGGCCCGATCCGAAGGGCGCTCCGCCGGCCTGGTCACCCAGGAGCGGGGTAACCTGTTCAGCACCAGCATCACCAATATCCCGCCGGGGGGCGAGGTCGAGATTCGAATCGGATTTCGCCAGGTCGTCGAGTTCGAGCATGGCCGGTTCAGCCTTCGTTTTCCCACCTCGAGCGCGTTCAAGGCTCTGCGCCTGCAGGTCGAATTGCGGCCGGGGATGGAGCTGGCGTCGATCGAATCAAGCTTCCACCTGGTCACAACCGATTTCGATGGTGACTCCTGGCTGGTCACACTGGGTGGCGGGTTCGACGATTCACCGCAGGACTTCGAGTTGATCTGGCGCCCGGCCCGCACGTCACAGGTTCAGAGCGCGGCATTCATGCAGCACCTGGGTGGTCTGGATCACGCCTTGCTGGTGATGGTGCCGCCGCAGACCTTCACCAACCAGAACACACCGAGAGAGGTGATCATGATCATCGACACCTCGGGTTCCATGCAGGGCGAGCCCATCGTTCAGGCCCGCGACTCGCTGCACTTTGCGCTCGATCGTCTGGGGCCACGCGACCGCTTCAATGTCATCGAATTCAATCACATCACCCGGCCGCTGTTCGATCAACCGTTGCCGGCCTCCAATGGGCGGATTGACCAGGCCAGGCTGTTTGTCAATGGCCTGCAGGCCAGTGGCGGCACTGTCATGGGCCCGTCACTGGCCACGGCGATGCGGCCGGTCATTCCGGATGGCTATCTGCGCCAGATCGTGTTTGTAACCGACGGATTGATCAGCAACGAAACCGAAATCATCGATCAGATTCGTCGTGACATCGGATACAGCCGCCTGTTCACGGTCGGGATCGGCAATGGCGTCAATAGTCAGTTTCTGCGCGATGGCGCCCGATTCGGGCGTGGCGCCTATACCTATATCGGTGATCTCGACCAGATTCACCAGCGCATGAGCGAGTTGATCAGCCAGCTCACCAGCCCTGTACTGCACGATATTGAATTGCATTGGCCGGGTGATGCCGAATCTCATCCAGAGCGAATCCCGGATCTGTATACCGGCCAGCCGCTGGTGGTCAGTGCCCGCGGACAAAACCTGAGTGGCGAGTTGCTGGTAT
This sequence comes from Wenzhouxiangella sp., assembly GCA_041747995.1. Taxonomy (GTDB): domain Bacteria; phylum Pseudomonadota; class Gammaproteobacteria; order Xanthomonadales; family Wenzhouxiangellaceae; genus Wenzhouxiangella. Next base: position 1,538 of record JBGTEC010000044.1, on the reverse strand, counting down.
CCGCCATGAGTGATGGGCGGCCGTGGCAGCAGGTCATCCCGCTGGATGCATTCCAGATCGCGCCCGGGGTCGCAGCGCACTGGGGCCGGTCGGCGATCCAGAGTGAGCTGGACCGACGCGGACCCGGCGTTGCCATGAATGAAGTTCGCCAGGGCGTGCTTGATCTGGCGCTTGAATATCAACTGCTCAGCCCGTTCACCAGCCTGGTTGCGGTCGACCGCACCCCTGAGCGCAGTCGCCAGGTCGCGCTTCGTCGTCATGACAATGGCTATTCCGAGATTCATGCGCGCGGCATGCCGGCGACCGATGGCGGAACCTGGGATTCACTGATCAGGGGGCTGCTGGCATTGTTGCTGGTTGGTCTGCTCCTCGGTCACAAACGTTTGAGTCGGGACCCGGACGAGGGAGAGCCGTTGTGACCCGTCATTTGCTGATCGCGGCCCTGCTGGCGGCCGGCCTGTGGCAGCTCGGGCAAGGCGCGAGCGTGCAGGCCAAGGCCCTGATCGGCCAGGTGCTGCTAGAGCGGGCATGGGCTCGCTCCGACGATGGCCACTCGGCCAGCCCCTGGCCGGGCGCGGTCAGTCGCCCGGTGGCCCGAATGCGCGTTCCGCATATGCAGGTTCGGCGGCTGGTGCTGGACGGCGCCGATACACCGGTTCTGGCCTGGGGGCCGGGAATGGAAACCGGGCCCCATGGCCACCGCATGATTGCCGCCCACCGAGATACCCATTTTCGGTTCCTGGAGCACCTGGAGATCGACCATCGGGTCGAACTTGAGTACCGCGATGGCCTGCATGAGCGCTGGCAGGTGGTCGATCGCCAGGTCGTCGATGCGCGAGTCACTGCGCTGGACATGGGTCTGGCCGAAGATCTGCTGACCCTCATCACCTGCTATCCCTTCGACGCCGCCTCCGCCGGCGGACCCTTGCGCCTCGTGATCACGCTGCGGCCCGAACCCGGGCCGGGGATCAGTCCGAGCGCATGAATCACCCGGCAACCTGATAGGAGACAACGACATGACAACCCTTTCGATCACCGACCTCAGCAAGTCCGAGCGCCTCAGGCTGGGACTCTCCAATAGTCCGGATGACATCAAGGCACCATCTGCCAGCGCGCCGGCTCAATGGGCCGGGTTCGGCAGCCCGCCGCCGAGCTCACGCGAGTCCAGGCTGCCACGACCCTGGTGGTGGGAGAGGCCATCCACTTCTACTGTGGGTGATATGGCGGCAAGGTCGACAGAATCAGCGACCTGACCGCACCGGCCACTTCAGGCATGGGATAATGCCGCTGTTAAGGAAACAGCAACGGACAAGCTCCATGACTGAAGTCGTACAGATCCCCATTGCCGTCAAGAGTGGGGAAAAGGTCGTCAAACCCCAGGGTTTCACCGCGATCCGAGATGGCATGAAGGCCCGTCCCGGCGTCACGCCGGAACCCATCGGGCGCAAGCCGGGCTGGTTGCGGGCCAAGCTGCCATCCGGCGGCAAGTACGAGGCGGTCAAGCGCAACGTCAACGAAAATCGCCTGGCCACCGTCTG
>JBGTEC010000043.1:0-6138 GCA_041747995.1 Wenzhouxiangella sp. | reverse complement strand
TTTGCAGTCAACTCCGGACTCAGTGCGCTCTGGTTCAATCCTGAGCGCGATGGCGAGGGGCTGGTGCTGGAAGTTTTGAGTGAGGACACCGCGCTGGTGTACTGGTTTACCTATGACGAGGAAGGCAACCCGCGTTGGTTGATCAATCTGGGGGAGATTGATGGCAATGAGATCTTCTTCCCCGAGATGATCGTGACTCGCGGTGGCCGCTTCGGACCCGACTTCGATCCCGACGAGGTCGAGCGCGAAGTGGTCGGCTGGGCGACATTGAGTTTCAGCGATTGCGACAGCGGAGAATTCAGCTACGAGGCCTTCGGGCAAAGCCAGACCATCAGCATGATACGCGTGAGCCAGACTATGGCTGCGGGCTGCCAGCCTGCTGTGGGGGTGCCCGGTCAGCCGGTTCGAGAGTATGCGGGAGAGAGTGGTTCCTGGTTTGATCCGACACAGGACGGTCACGGCTACACGTTGCAATGGATGTCACGTGACGAGGCGGTTCTGATCTGGTTCACCTATGACAGTGAAGGCAACCAGTACTGGATGATAGGTGTGGGGGCTCGTGACGAAAACAAGATTGTATTTCCTGCCCTGCATGCAACCAGGGGTGCCCGGTTCGGCGAGGCATTCGATGCTGATGACGTTGAACGGTTCGAATGGGGTGAGCTCGTGCTGGAAATCGATTGCGAGTCCGGCACTGCCGGCTACACCTCGAACATTGACGGCTTCGGTAACGGACAATTATCGCTGGCACGCTTGACTGTACTGAAAAGCCCCGCCTGCCCGTGGCAACCGCCGAAATTGACGGATATCTATGAGTTTACCTGGACAGAAATTCCCATCGATCCGGGGGTCCCGGGCAGTCCCAATAGCATAAGGGCCCAATCGATTGCCGAAGACGGAACTATCGTCGCACATCTAGGCTCGTCGTTGGTTGTCTGGCGCCCGGAGGCCGAAGAGTGGGAGGCGATTCCGGGTAGAGTGGCGGTTGGCGTACCCGCCTTTATTTCTCGGGATGCGAGTTTCATTGTTGCCAACGAAGAACTCATTGCTGATTCGGATGCCGCGTATGGTCCGACTATTTGGCGAGAAGACACTGGATGGCTGGGAATTGAAAATCGGATTTTCTTCCAATCGGTTCTCCGAGGCGTGTCTCATGATCGGTCTGTTCTGCTCGGGGAAGGCCGGTTTCAGGGAGAAGTCGTCGGTGATCCCTGGATCTGGGACAAACAGAATGGCAAGCGACTACTGTCGATTACTGCGGATCTGATCAATCCCACCCCCATGGCGAGTTCAAACGATGGCAGCACGATCGTCGGGTTCACCATCCGTCTGGAAAACAGTATTGAAACTGCCGCTATTCGTTGGAAGGGTGGCGCTGATCCGGAAATTTTGCGAGATTCATTGGGCGCGGAGCTTGGAATAGCGATCTCATGCGATAAGGACTGCGGTGTTGTGATAGGAGCTGGACACGCCGAGTATCTTCCCGATCATCCCTATCAGCAGCAGGCTTGGTTTGTGCTGGAGAACGGCGAAACCGGCTTTCTCGGAGCCCTGGATGATGCGGTCACAGACGGGCCCTTTAGACCCTATACCCCTCGAGAAATCACTACGGACGGAGGCATGGTGGTTGGGAGCTATTCAATCTGGGTTACGCAAAGTCAGCTGGGTAGTCGAGCATTCATATGGACTCAAGACACCGGTATCGTCTCGGTTCGCGACATACTGGAGGAGCTTGGTCTAGGCGATGATAATTGGCGCGATATGATTCCAACAATGACTGAATCGGGCGACAAAATTTTACTTCATGGGAATTTCAGTACCAACACAACTCACCGCAGGACGGTTGTTCTAGATCTACAAAGAAAATAGGGTTTCATCGGATGGGCGCCACATTCTGCTCAACGGAGCCTATTCGGTCCCGCCTCACTTGACTATAGGGCGATTTAGCAGAGCCGTGATTTTGACCTTGTCCGAGAAATAGCACGCGAGGGGTCTATCGGCCACGCGCTTCGGCATCAACACGCTTGCAGAAAAATGTGTAGGAGCGGCCCTCTGGCCGCGAATCGACGGTGGGATCGCGACCGGAGGGTCGCTCCTACACCCAGGAACCCGGCTCTTGCGGCTGAACCAACGAACCACCCAACCACCCAACCAGCCAACCACCCAACCAGCCAACCAACCAACCAACCAGCCTTTCACCCACAACTCAAGCGCTCAAAATCGCTGGCCAAACTGTCGAGTCGCGAGCGAAAGCGGTTGATCTGACGCTCCGGCGCCATGTTGTGTAAATCGACAATGGCTTCCAGGGTGCGGTTGCGGTTGTATTCCATGATCGTGCGGTACTCATCCGACCAGCCTGAACCCGGGGTGAGCAGGGTTTCCATTCGTTGATCGAATTCGGGCCGGTCATGGCGGATCTGTAGTGCCTCGCCAAAGCGCGCCTGCCAGCGCTGGCGTTGGGCCAGGTTGAGTTCGGCGGTGGGTTGTAATTCGGCGGCCCATTGGCCCAGACGTTCTCGTTGCTGGGTGGTCGGGCGGCCGGCGAAGCGGCGCATGCCCCTGATCATGCCCTCGGCCTGGTCCTCTCGCCGCTGCTCGGCGCTGATGTCTACCGTCTGTTCGCGATATTCTTCGTTGCCATCCCGGAAGCCTTCCAATATTTCCTCGACCTGGTCATCGTCCAGGCTTGCCAGCAGGTCCGTGATCGCCGGTCGAGCTTCGGTTGCGAAGCGACGGGCGAAGGTGGCCAGTTGCTCGCCATGCTCGGTCAGGCGGGCGACGGTGAACTGGTCAGTGGCAACGTCGGCCTCAATGCGCTGGAGGAATTCGGCATATTGCGGTAGTTCGCTGGCGCAGTGCCAACTCAGTTGGTCGGCAATCGCCTGACGGGCGGCAAGCTGCTGCTCTGAGCTGAGGCTGATCTGGTCGTTCAGCCAGCGCATCGTCAGCCAGTCAAGATTGTTGTAGGCCGAACGAACGCCGCACGCGCCGAGGATCAATGCGAGCAGAGCAATGAAAATCAGGCGAGCAAGACCAGTCATCGCTCTAGCTTACAACCCGGAATGACAAGGGGGCGTTAACGCCGCCGGAAAAATCAGGATGTCGGGTGTTGCGTATCGCGTGGCTGCTCGCTGCGCTCTTGCGGGCAGAAGAACGGCAGGCCATCGCGACCGGCATGATAAGCGTGTACTTCCGGCCCCGCCTGCAACCTGATGTAGTAGCCGCCAACCAGGGCCTGGGTGTACATCATGTCGGGTTCCGGGCATCCCAGCGCACCGTTTGGCCAAGTCACCCGCCGGGCCTCGACAACATCGATCTCGTCCTCTGCAATATCCAGTCGCTCTGCCATTTTTGTCCGTGCAGCAGCCACGCTTTCATCAATATCCAGGGTTGGGCCGTGTTCTGTAATCATGGGATCCTCCACCTGAGGTTCAGTGTCAACCGGCTCGGGCTCGGTGCCGCAGGCCGTGATCATGGCGGTCAGAAGAAAGACCGATGTCAAAACGTTCAGGTATTTCATGGCTGCTCCTTACGTAACAGGCAGGTTTGCCGCTAAGCTTAGCGCATCCTGAACCCGGCCATGAAAATGATGAATAAATTACGTTGCCCCTGGGCAGGCGATGATCTGCTCTATTGCGCTTATCACGACCACGAATGGGGCGTGCCTGTTCATGACGATCAGAAGTTGTTCGAGTTTCTCATTCTCGAAGGCGCCCAGGCCGGCCTGTCGTGGATCACCATTTTGCGCAAGCGCGAAGCTTACCGGGAAGCCTTCGCCGGGTTCGACCCCCAACGGGTCGCCGGGTTTGGCCCGGCTGACATCAAGCGCCTGATGGCCAACGCCGGCATCGTCCGCAATCGCCTGAAGATCGAAAGCGCCATCACCAACGCCGCCGCCTGCCTGGCGGTCCAGGACCAATTCGGCAGTTTCGATCGCTACATCTGGGACTGGGTCGATGGCGAGCCGATCATCAATCGCTTCAATAGCATGCAGGAGGTCCCGGCTTCCACACCCCTGTCGGAAAAGCTGAGCAAGGACTTGAAAAAACGCGGCTTTCGCTTCGTCGGCCCAACGATCGTCTACGCCCACATGCAGGCGACCGGGATGGTGAATGATCATTTGGTGGGGTGTTTTAGGTGGGAGGAGGTGAGGGCGGTTGAAAGGTATAAAGGTGAAAGGTGAAAGGTGAAAGGTGAAAGGTGAAAGGTGAAAGGTGAAAGGTGAAAGGTGAAAGGTGAAAGGTGAAAGGAAAAAGGCGGGAGACGGTGCGTCGGAAGTCGGAAGTCGGAAGTCGGAAGAGGGAAGGGCCATGGGACTGTGCTGGATTTGGGTTTGGGCGGAAATAAGGAAGTTGAGATGTCAGGCGGGTTGAAATTGCAGAAACTGGTTTTGGCGTCGGGTCGGGTTTGCGAGTTGTCGGTGATTCGGAACGATCTCATTCGCAATTATTACTTGCTGGCGTTTGAGGAAAGACGATGCCCCGCGAATGCAGAATGACGCTTGAGCGGTGGCGGGCGCTGATGCGCGCGTGGGGATTCAATGACAACGCAGCCACTTTCGATGCGTTGGCGACTGCCTATAACGAACGCGGACGTCACTACCACACGATCGGCCATGTCTCAGCATGCCTGCGTCACCTTGATGTCTTCGTCTCGAAATTGGACGCTCCGCGAGAGGTTGAAATCGCGTTGTGGTTTCATGATGCGGTCTACAAGCCCTGGTCCAGTCGTAATGAAAGGGACAGCGCGGACTGGGCAGCCTCCTTCCTGATTGAAAATGGAGCTTCCGAAGAAGATGCCGCTCGGGTAGAGGCCCTGATCATGGTCACCGAGCATCAGGCGCCCACCAAAACCAGGGACCAGGCCGCACTGGTGGATATTGATCTTTCGATCCTCGGCGCCGATCCGGACACCTACGAACTTTTCGAGCAAGGGATACGAAAAGAATACTGGTTCGTCCCCTCGTTCCTGTACCGGAAAAAAAGGGCGGAAATTCTCAAGGGATTTCTGGATCGACCCAGAATCTTCACCGCAGGGCTTTTCCCAGATGAGGCCGAGCACCAGGCAAGGCAAAATCTGACAGCCGCCCTAACCCGCCTAAAAGGAACCCCCTGAAACCGTCTCCCCTCTCCCGTCTCCCGTCTCCCGTCTTTTTCCTTTCACCTTTCACCTTTCACCTTTCACCTTTCAACCTTTCACCTTTCCCCCGCCCCTACCACCGATGATAAGCCGGATGCCCAGGCTCCACGGCGACGAACTTGCCGATGCAGTGGTCGCAAAGTTTGTCGCCGGCAAACAGCCAGCCTTCGACTGTCACGAGCTTGCCGTCGGACTCCATGACTTTTGCTTCCAGGTGCAGCGGGCCGTCGGTGGGGGTGGGGCGGCGCAGTTTGATGGTGTATTCCATGGTGACGGTGCAGGGTGGGCGCTCCAGTTGTCCGCTGTCCATCAAGTGCCATGCTGCGGTCCAGTTGCAGTGGCAATCGAGCAGTGAACCGATGATGCCGCCATTGAGGACACCGGGAAAGGCCTCGTGGTGCGGCTCGGGCGTCCAGTCAGCCACGACTTTGTCGCCATTGACAAAGGAACGAATTTTCAGGCCCTTCGGATTGGCCGGGCCGCAACCGAAGCAGGCGTTGTGAGGCGCATAGGTTTCCTGAAGGCACAGACTTTGGTCCATTTTGGTTTCCTTAAAGCGGGTTGCTCGCAAAGTAGACACAAGAATACGCAGGAAGGAACCAACCCGTCTACAGGTTGACGCCCCCGGTCCGGTTGTTGACAAAATTTGCCACTTTAGCTGCCATTTTCTCTAAATCTCGCCGCCGGACAATCGTATTTCCGGCATTCTCCTCTTGTTGGCATGAATGTTGCATTAATATTCCCATCAGCAACTACAACGAGAGACAGGACAATGGCCGAATTTCACTTGATCATCAACGACAACGACGACATGGACCTGATTGCCGCCACCGAGAGCCGGGAGATCAACAGCCTGCTTTCCGACGCTGTCGTGCACGAGTGGCTGATGCAACTCGAAGCCGATTGCGCCAGCGACGAGCCTCGTCGAATGATTGCCTGACAGAATTCATGGGAAGGGGAACCCGAGAAAGGTGACCATGTCTGCGAAACGTCACCGCC
>JBGTEC010000042.1:0-3982 GCA_041747995.1 Wenzhouxiangella sp. | reverse complement strand
GATCTTCCAGGACCCATCCGGCTCGCTGGATCCGCGCATGACCGTCGGCCAGATTGTCGCCGAGCCGCTGAAGACCTTCTATCCCTCAATGTCGCGGCTGCAGATTAGGGAGCGCGTGCAGGGGATGATGAAAATGGTCGGGCTGCTGCCGGAGCAGGTCAACCGCTACCCGCATGAGTTTTCCGGCGGCCAGTGTCAGCGTATCGGCATCGCCAGGGCGCTGGTGGTCAATCCGCGCCTGGTGGTCTGCGATGAGCCGGTCAGCGCGCTTGATGTGTCGATCCAGGCCCAGATCGTCAACCTGCTCAAGGATCTCCGGCAGAAGTTGCAATTGTCATTGATCTTTATTGCCCACGACTTGTCGGTGGTCCGGCACGTTTCCGATCGGGTGCTGGTGATGTATCTGGGCAAGGTGATGGAGGTGGCCGATCGCGACAGCATTTACCTGAACCCGCGCCATCCATATACGCGCGCACTGATCGAATCGGTGCCAATCCCCGATCCGGTCAAGGAACGCGAGCGTGTCAAGCGTTCCTTGGAAGGCGATATCCCCTCGCCGCTGGACCCGCCATCAGGTTGCGTCTTCCGCACCCGTTGTCCGTACGCCATCGACGCCTGCGGGCAGAAAGTGCCCGAGTTGGAGACACTGGACGACGGCAACCAGGTCGCCTGCATCCGCCACCGCGAACTGGCCGAACTGGCCGATTAGGCAAAAAGAAAAGCTCACCACAGAGTCTCCAACCCCGTAACCGGGCCCGCTGTCGTGGAAGGAACAAAGACAAGCTCACCACAGAGGCACAGAGGCACAGAGAAAAGAATGATGTGCTCTGAAAAAATCTGATTCACCACGGTACGTGCACAGTGCAAGGGGTTTAACGCACCATCCAGCTTCTATTCTTCAATTTTTTTCTCAGTGCCTCTGTGTCTCTGTGGTTAGCTTTTGTCCTTTCACGATGCGGGATATGTTCCTAACTCTCTGGAGCCAGCACCGGAAAACCGGTGCCCTCCGGGTGCTCGTCTGGTCCGTAGCGGAACCGGAACCGCTCTTCGCGCGGCTCCAGCCAGTCCCGATCGACCAGTTCGACCAGCCAGGCGCGAGCCTCGCGTTCGGCCGCCTCCGGGCTGACCTGACGGCTCAGGCCGATGATGGGTACGAGCCAGTCCAGCAGTTCGTTGATATCCCCTGTCCCTTCGATTTCCGGCCAGCTACTGCCGGTACGCCAGTGGCCACGAAAGACCGTATCGCCGGCCAGGCTGAACTCGCGCAGATCCAGCTCGAGTCCGGCCAGGGCGAGTTGTTGCCAGGCCCCGGCAATGGTGAGCAGCGCGAATTGCTGATCGACGGTGTCGGGCCGGGCCGCGCGCAACTGCTCGATCCCGTCGAGTAATTCCGCCATCGCCTCCCGATGGACCGGCGCGGCAATCAATGACAGGCGCGCCATGCCAGGTCCGGTCAGTTGCAGAACCAATTCAAGGTGGGCGTGATCTTCGTCCAGCGGCGTCCAGTCCAGACGCGCCAGCAACTGGTCCGGATTGAGGTGGTTGCCAAGCCGGTCAGCCATCAACAGGCTGGTCAAGTCCAGAATCACATGCGCACCGCCATCGACCAGTTGAGTAAAGACCAGTCCGGCATTGGCTGTCCGGATATCGGGCTCGGAGGCCAGGGTCATGGCATCGGCATTGAGCCGGACATCGGTCCGACCGGTCAGACCCAGCTGGCCGGCGACACGCAAACCGTTGTCGGCAAAGTCGGTATGGATCGTGCCGCTCAGATCGACCCAGGCCAGGCCGAGGGGTGGAAAGTGCCGTGCGCGCAGGTCCGCCACCAGGTTCTGGTCGGAAACGTCGAGCCGGGTGCTGAACCAGCCCACCTGATAGTTGGTCTCGGCAGTGGGCGCCGTTTCCTCGAGCCACTCTGGAAGCCAGCCGCGCATAAAGGCACCGACCAGCGCCGGCATTGCCAGCATCCAGGTGGCGGCCAGCAGCAGGACCAATATAATGAACGCCTTTTTCATGATAACCAGACCTTGATAGCTGACCACCTGACGGGGCTTGACCCCGCCTTTGCCGAAATGGATCGCGAGCTTGCCGCCGGGCTTATTGCGCTTGGGCTGGATCTGTCGCTTGCTCAGCGCCGGAGCTTGCTCGACTACCTCGCGCTGCTTAGCCGCTGGAACCGCGCCTACAACCTGACCGCCATCACCAGGCCGGAAGAAATGGTAGCACGGCATCTGCTCGACAGCCTCAGCATCCTGCCGTGGCTGATGGGACATCATGTTCTCGATTCCGGCACCGGAGCTGGCCTTCCTGGCGTGCCGCTGGCCATCGCCTGCCCCGACCGCGCCTTTGTCCTGGTCGACAGCAATGGCAAGAAAATCCGATTTCTGCGCGAGGCTCGCCGGAAGCTTAAACTGCAGAGTATCGAGCCGGTGCACGCCCGGCTCGAGGATATGCCGGTCGAACCGGTGCCCGATACGATCACCGCCCGTGCCCTGGCACCACTGGAACGACTGGTGGCCTGGCACCGCCCCTGGCTCGAGCGCGGCGCCCGCCTGCTGGCCATGAAGGGCCGCCTCAGCGAAGAAGAATGCGCCGAAGTCCCCCCCGAATTCCAGCTCGAACGCCATGAGCTTGATGTCGCAGGCACCGACCAACGCACCCTGGCCATCATCCAGCTTGCTGATCCGTAAGAGTCAAAAGCCTCTCGCCAAGGCACGTGCTGCCGGCACTCCAACGAGGCTTCTTGCGCTGCCGCGCAAACCGCCACGTTTTCCGTTGCCTGCACTAAGACGCCAAGGACGCCAAGGACGCCAAGAAGAGCGAGGGGAAAATGGTTAAGAACCTAAAATGCCCACAACGAATTCAAACCCTTTTAAAGAGCCTTTAGATAATTCCTCACTAATTATCCTTTCATTTCCTTGGCGTTCCTGGCGTCTTGGCGCCTTGGCGAGAGGCTTTTGACTTCCCGGCCACCGGCCTAGACGTGCGCGGGTCGCCGGAGCGCGTACAATGTCCGATCTGTGAATTTGGAGTTGCCGGGCCTGAATCCCTCATGCCCGATTGCGAGATGCCGATGACTCAAAGAAACTGCCGCATCGTGGCCGTCACCAACCAGAAAGGCGGGGTGGGCAAGACCACCACCTCGTTGAACCTGGCCGCCGGCCTGGCAGAACTGCGCCGCCGCGTGCTGCTGGTCGACATGGACCCGCAGGGCAACGCTTCCACCGGTTCCGGCATCGATATTGCCGACGGTCAGATGACCGTGTGCGAAGTGTTGCTTGGCGAGGCCACGGCCGCCCAGACGGTGATACGCGTCGAAACGAAGGGCTTTGACCTGCTGCCGGCCAAGGGCGACCTGACCGCGGCCGAAGTGGCGCTGATGGAACTCGACGAACGCGCCGATGTGCTCAAGAAAGCACTCAATGAGATTCGCGGCGGCTATCACCACATCATCATCGACTGCCCGCCGGCTCTGAATGTCCTGACCCTGAACGCGCTGACCGCCGCTGACGCCGTGCTGATTCCGATGCAGTGTGAATACTATGCGCTGGAAGGCCTGACTGCGCTGCTCAATACGATCGAGCAAATCCAGGGCTCGGTCAATCCGGAGCTCGAAATCGAAGGCCTGGTGCGCACCATGTACGACATTCGCAACAACCTGTCGGGCGCGGTCTCCAAGCAATTGGCCGACCATTTCGGCGACAAGCTCTATGGCACTGTGGTGCCGCGCAATGTGCGTGTGGCCGAGGCGCCGAGCTTCGGCCAGTCCGTGATCCATTATGATCGTGACTCGCGAGGCGCGGTGGCCTACCTGGGCCTGGCCGGGGAATACCTGCGTCGAGCCGGAGAGCGGGTCTGATGGCCAAGAAGAAAGCCCTGGGTCGCAACCTCAACGCACTGCTTGGCAAAACCCGCGCGGTGGCCGAAAAGACCGACCCGCAAGGCGAGGCCTCGGCGTTGCACGATCTGCCGCTGGATTCGA
>JBGTEC010000041.1:0-1853 GCA_041747995.1 Wenzhouxiangella sp. | reverse complement strand
CCGGCGGTACTCACGGTTTCGGGCTCGCGGCCTTCCTTGGCGATATCGTAAACCCGCCAGGTATTGCCGCTTCTGGTCAGAATCCGCTTGCGGTCGCTGCTGAAATCCATGACCTGCTGGCCGCTGGCGAAATTCTTGACTTCGCGATCCTTGAAGCTGAACAGCCTGATGCGGGGCGGACGCTCCGCTTCCCGGCCGTAATAGAAGGCATCGTGCTCGACAAAGACGATCGCCTTGTCCGCGACCAGCATGCTGGTGTAGTTGCCTGCATTCACCGGCACCCGAACCAGACGCTGGGCCAGGCCGTCGTACTCGATCGATGTGCGGTCGGAACTGGCCTTGTTCTTGTTGTCACTGTCATTGCCATTGTCGTTATTATTGCCATTGACGCCGGGCTCGTCGGTATCTTCCGGTGCGAACGGATTGGGCGCATCCGCGGTCAGGGCAAAGGCGTAGATGCCCGCAGTCCGGTTGACCGCGTAGTTCCATTCACGCTGTGAGATCTGCGGGGAGAACTCGCGGTCGCCGAGGAAGTACAGATACTGGCCATCGGGTGAAAATGACGGCTGATACTCGGAAAACAGCCCGTCGGATATCTGGCGCGTCCTGCTATCGGCCACGCTGTAAATGTAAAGCGCGCGCAGGCCGCTGGGCTGGGTCTGGCTGAAGGCCAGCAGATCGCCGGCCGGCGACCAGGCGTGATCCCGATTGCGCCAGCCGGGGTCCCGCCCGACCTCGCGCAGTTCGCCCTTGCCGTCGGCGGGCACAACGTAGATGCGTCCATCCTTGTCGGTCACCGCAACATGCTTGCCACCGGGCGCGAACAGTGGCCGGTAAAAGCGGGTCTGATTACCGGAAGTGATCCGGACTGGCTCACCGTTGCCGCTGGCCGGCATGGTGTAGAGTTCTTCCTCGCCACTGATGTCGGAAACAAACACCACGGTCTGTCCATCGTCCGACCAGTCGGACTCGCGATCATGGGCCGTGGAGCGGTCGGTCAGGCTGCGGGTCAGGCCATCGCCGACCGGCGCGTTGAACAGGTTGCCACGGGCCTCGAAAAGGACGCGCTGACCAGTCGGGCTAAGCTGTGCTCGATTGATCTGCCCGGCCACGCTGGCGGTGCGTACGCGCCGATTGACGCCGTCGTCGGGCACATGAATGACGATGCCGGTATCGCTGTTGTCGCGGGTATCGAAGATGCGAAGCTGGCCGTTGGATTCGTAAACGATCCGGCCATCATTGCCGGCGCTCGCCCAGCGCACATCCCAGTCGGAGTGGAAGGTCAGTTGGGTGACTTCCAGCGTTTCCGGATCAACACGATAAATATTCAACGTGCCATCACGATCGGACACAAAGTAACCCATGCCGTCGATCCACATCGGGTCGCGGTCGGTGCGCGGGTGGCTGGTCAACTGGCGGGCATCGTTGGCTTCCAGATCGAACAACCACAGGCTTTGGGCCCAGCCACCCTGGTAGCGCTTCCAGGTCCTGAAGTCGCGAAACAGGGGCGAGTAGAACAGTTTGGTACCGTCCTCGTTGAATGTCCCGGCTCCTGACACCGGTACCGGCAGCGCTTCGGGCAGTCCGCCGGCGACAGGCACCGTATAGAGCGTCGCCGAGCTGGAACCCCAGGCGTCGCGTCGCGAACGAAACAGCACGTGTTCACCATCCGGCGTCCAGCCATAGACCTGATGGTCGTAACCCCAGCGTGGCGGCAATGGCCCGGCCGCCGGGTACCAGGTCAACTGCCGTGGCTCACCCCCTGAGGCAGGCATGACATAGACTTGTTCATCGCCGCCATATTGGCCGGTAAATGCAATTGAACGGCCATCGGGTGAGAATTTCGCAAACAG
>JBGTEC010000040.1:0-2253 GCA_041747995.1 Wenzhouxiangella sp. | reverse complement strand
GCCGATGTAGCCGGCTTGGTACGCCTCTTTCACCGCCTGCTCGATGCGCTCGAAAGGCTCATGGTGGAATTCGCCGCGCAGGTAGTTGTAGCCAATCGTCGCACCCATGGCATAGGCGCCAATCGCCATGCCCTCGACCAGCGCGTGCGGATTGAAGCGCAGGATGTCACGGTCGTGACAGGTGCCGGGTTCGGATTCGTCCGAATTGCACAGCAGGTATTTCTGTACCGGCGCCGAGCGCGGCATGAACGACCACTTCAAGCCCGTCGGGAAACCGGCGCCGCCGCGGCCGCGCAGGGCCGATTTCTTGACCGTCTCGATGATCTCTTCCTGCGGGGTTTTTTCCCGCACGATCTTTTCCCACGCCTGGTAGCCACCATGCTTTTTGTAAGCCTCCAGCGACCAGCACTGGTCTTCGTCCAGGTGAGTGAAGACGACGTTATGATCAGCCATGGGACGGGCCTCCGTGAGGGAGACGGGAGAGGGGAGACGGGAGAGGGTTAATCATCATTTCAGACCGTCCAGGATTTCGTCGATCTTTTCGGGCGTCAGGTTCTCGTGGTAGTGGCCGTCGACCACCATCATCGGGGCGCCGACGCAGGCGGCCAGGCATTCTTCCTCGATCTTCAGAAACACGCGGCCGTCTTCGGTGGTCTGGCCCATCTTGATGTCGAGCTTGTTCTCGACATGCTCGACCACCTTGTCGGCGCCACACAGCATGCAGGAGATATTGGTGCAAATTGAAATCGAATGCCGGCCAACCTTGGTGGTTTCGAGCATCGAATAGAAGGTGGCGACCTCGTAGACCCAGACCGGCGGCACCTGCAGGTAGTCGGAGACCGCATCCATCATGTCGGGACTCAGCCAACCTTCATTCTGGTGCTGGGCGGCGACCAGGGCCTGGATGATGGCCGAGCGCCGGCCTTCCAGGCCTTCGGGAAACTTGGTCAGCCAATGATCAATCGTGGCGCGGGACTCGGCGCTGAGCAGTTCAGCTTTTCCCGTGGCCGGTGATTCGTGGGGCTGGGTCATCGGTCGATTTCTCCGAAAACGATATCCTGGGTGGCGATCAATGCGGCGATGTCAGCCAGCATGTGGCCCTTGGCCATTTCGTGCATGGCCGACAGGTGGGCAAAGCCCGGCGCGCGCAGGTGAACGCGAAACGGCTTGTTGGCGCCATCGGATACCAGGTAACAGGCGAACTCGCCCTTGGGCGCCTCGATGGCGGCGTAGGTTTCGCCTTCGGGCACGCAGTAGCCTTCGGTAAACAGCTTGAAGTGATGAATCAGGGCTTCCATGTCCTCTTTCATCTCTTCGCGTCCCGGCGGGGCGACCTTGAAGTTGCGCAGCATGACCTCGCCCGGGTTGACTCGCAGCCAGGCGATGCACTGCTCGATGATGCGCGCCGACTGGCGCATCTCTTCGACACGCACCAGGTAGCGGTCGTAGCAGTCGCCATTGGCGCCGACCGGGATATCGAAGTCCATCTCGCGATACTTCGCGTAAGGCTGCTTCTTGCGCAGGTCCCATTCAACACCACTGCCGCGCAGCATCGGGCCGGTAAAGCCCAATTGCAACGCCCGCTCGGGCGAGACCGCGCCGATGCCGACGGTGCGCTGCTTCCAGATGCGGTTGTCGGTCAGTAGCGACTCGTAATCGTCGACCCGGTCGTAAAAATCCTTGGTGAACAGCTCAAGATAATCGAGCAGCGAGCCTTCGCGCCAGCGGTTCATGCGCTCCAGATCCTTGCCCTTGCGCCAGCGTGTCTCGGCAACCTTGGGCATGAACTCGGGCAGATCACGATACACGCCGCCGGGGCGGTAATACGTGGCGTGCATGCGCGCACCCGAGACCGCCTCGTAGGTGTCCATGAGGTTTTCCCGTTCGCGGAAGGCGTAGAGGAAAACGGTCATGGCGCCCAGGTCGAGCGCGTTGGAGCCCAGCCACATCAGGTGATTTAGGATGCGGGTGACTTCGTCGAACAGGGTGCGGATGTACTGGGCCCGCTCCGGCGCTTCGACACCCAGCAGCTTTTCGATCGCCAGCACGTAGGCGTGCTCGTTGCACATCATCGAGACGTAGTCGAGCCGATCCATGTAACCGATTGACTGGTTGTACGGCTTGGATTCGGCCAGCTTCTCGGTCGCCCGATGCAGCAGACCGACGTGCGGGTCGGCGCGCTCAACTGTCTCGCCGTTGAGTTCCAGGATCAGGCGAAGAACACCGTGGGCGGCCGGATGCTGCGGCCCGAAG
>JBGTEC010000039.1:0-9212 GCA_041747995.1 Wenzhouxiangella sp. | reverse complement strand
CGGGTACTTTTTCGGCTGCAGATCGGCTTCTTTCCAGCCGCCGATGATTTCGTCGACCCAGCTCCAGGCGGCCTCGACCTCGTCACGGCGCACGAACAGGGTGCCGTTGCCTTCGATGGCGTCGAGGTAGAGGCGCTCGTAGGCGTTGCGACTGCGTTTCTGGTCGAATGCATCGTGCAGGTCCAGGTCCAGAGCCACCTGCGACAGGCGTACGCCATTGCGGGTCAGGCCCGGGGTCTTGTTCATCAGGTGCAGTGAGATTTTCTCTTCCGGTTGCAGGCAGATCAACAGGGCATTGGGCTGCATCTTTGCCTGCGGGCTGGAAAAAATCGAATGTGGCACGGCGCGCAGTTGCAGGTAGATTTCGGTGACCCGGCGTGGCATGCGCTTGCCGGTGCGCAGGTAAAACGGCACGCCCGACCAGCGCCAGTTGTCGATATGGGCACGCAGGCTGACCGAGGTTTCGGTACGGGACTCGTGGCCGACTTCTTCGGCATAGCCCGGCACCGCAACCCCGTCCATGGCGCCGGCACTGTACTGGCCTGGCACGCTGTGACTGGCCAGATCGGCGCCGCGAATCGGTCGCAGTGAACGCAGGACCTTGATCTTTTCGTTGCGCACCGCCGTAGGGTCAAATTGCGACGGCGGCTCCATGGCGGTCAGGCACAGCAATTGAAGCAAGTGGTTCTGGACCATGTCGCGCATCGCGCCGTAACCGTCGTAATAGCCGGCCCGGCCTTCCAGCCCGACCGTCTCGGCGACGGTGATCTGGACCTGCTCGATATGGCGGGCATTCCACAGCGGCTCGAACAGCGCATTGCCGAAGCGCAAGGCCAGCAGGTTCTGGACGCCATCCTTGCCAAGATAATGATCGACCCGGTAGATCTGGTCTTCGGCCAACACCCGGCCGGTACCATCATTGATCCGGCGCGAACTGTCGAGATCGTGGCCGATGGGCTTTTCCAGCATGACGCGACAGTCGGCATCGGCCAGCCCGGCCTCGGCCAGGGCGGCGCAGATCGGGGCATACCAATCCGGCGCTGTCGACAGGTGGAACAGGACAGGGCCGTTGCGGAGCTGGCTGATCTGATCAGTCAACCGGGTAGTCGAGGCCTTGTCGGACAGGTCAGCGGCCTGGTAGGTGATGCGCCTGAGCAATTGCTCCAGCCCTGGCGAGCCGTCGCTGGGGCTGCTGAGCTGCTCGCTGACCAGGTCGCGAAAGGATGCGGGGTCCAGTGGGTCTAGCCCACAACACAGAATATTCAGCGGCTGTGGCAACAACCGGTCCGTCTCCAGCCCGAGCAATGCCGGCAAGAGCATCCGCTGGGCCAGGTCACCGGTCGCGCCAAAAATAACCAGTAGTGTGGCGGGTTTTGTCATGCTGTGCTCCCTGGAATCGAGGCCAAGGTTAGACTCAGATGCTGTCGGCGTCAGCATGAAAGGGCCCTGAATACGTTTTCATCGCACAAAAAGGCAGCAGCATTTGACCTGCCCGGCGGGCGCGCCGATTTGTGACGTGCCGCGTGGCCAACAAGCTGAAGCTCAGCCGTTTCAGCCTGACGGCCAACACGGGCCGCGGGCCTGGCTGGGCGTTTACATTTGGCTGTGTCAGTCGTGTGGAGAATGCTTGGGTTGCAAGTGCGGAAGGATATGGATGAATACAATTGATGAATGCCTGATGATTAATTTGGTGGACGTTGGAATTCTAGATAGGCCTGCTGCCCTATAGAGGTCAGTTTTTTGTCAAATTTCTTCTTCCGTTCCGGGCTGTAAGCCAATTCCATCGCCTGGGCGCGCGCACGCATGGCAGCCAGTGGCCGATCCAGGCGTTGATAGGCAATGGATTGGCCGATAAAAGCTTCGGGAAGATACGGAGCGGCTTCGGCTGCGTTCCTGAAGTACTGCAGCGCTTCCTGCCATAGACTTTTACCGAGCGCTTGTTCCGCCAGCTCGATCCAGATATAGGGATTCGGATCATGTAGGGTCAGCCGCTGCTGTTCCAGGTCATTGGCCTGTTGTGAACGCCCCTGGCCGAGCAGCAGATTGCTGTAGTTGGTCAGGGTGTCGAGACTGGGGCCATTGGTTTCCAGGGCGTAGCGGTAGAGCGCTTCAGCCGTATCGCTGTCGCCGAGCCGGTTATGGAGCAGAGCCAGGATGTTCAGAGCCGGATTGAAGTCAGGGTTGTGTTCGAGCGCGGCCATGGCCAACCAGAAACTCTGGCTGATCTTGCCGTCGAGAAGCGCCTCGGAAGACAGGTTGTGGTAATACATCGCCAGGAACCGGGTTTCGGAAATACGCTTGCCTGAAAGTCCCGGGCGATCAGAGAAATAGTCAATGGTAATGAAGGATCGAGTACGCAGCTGGCCGGGCAATTCTTCGAATTGGTCGGCATAAACACGACTTCTCACGTGGTCGGATTCAACCAGAGTACCGTGCTGTCGATCAAAGACCGGGATGCTGCGAACCAGTTGGTGCTCGTGCCTGACACCGGCCAGCCGGGCCAGCGCGGCCGTTAGGGTTGCCAGCGTCATGCAATTGCCATGACCCAGCGTCAGGGCTTCACGGATCGGAATGGTCCGGTCGTCATAGCGAAACCCCAGTAACTCATCCTCCAGCCAGTCGTGAATTCTCTTGTGGCCGGGTATGGACTGATTGGCTGCGTGACCATAGTAGCCCAGAAAAGCGTTCTCCATCGCGGGATCCAGCGCAAAGATTTCGGCTGGAGACGGGGTCGGCAACGGCGGGTCAAACAGGTCACGGCGAACTTGCGGACGCATTGTCCAGGCTTCAACTGGCGGGTGTTGCTCGGTGACGGGAAGAGACACGGGTTCGCCCAGGCTGGCGCATCCTGACAAGCCGGCTGCTGCCATGATGGTCAGGTTGCAGATCACGATGAATTCAGGCAGGCAGCGCTTTTTTATCATGAAGCCCTCGGCAGTCGTTGTCAGGTACTCAGCGGTAGTCCGGGTTCGGATGATCGAATCGGCAGCCGGCGGTCCAGGCCTTTCGATCGTTGCCGCGGGCTGGAAGCCCGTCGGCATTCTGAAGCATGCGTGCCATGTGCAACAGGTTCCAGGTCATGAACGTGGTATTGCGTTGGGTGAAGTCATTTTCAGGCCCGCCCGAGTCTTCATCGGCGTAGGACGGCCCCGGGCCGGCCTCACCGATCCAGCCGGCATCGGCCTGCGGCGGGATGGTGTAGCCCAGGTGCTGCAGGGCGTACAGGATGGACATGGCGCAATGCTTGATGCCGTCCTCGTTGCCGGTGATCAGGCAGCCGCCGGTTCGGCCGTAGAAGACTGACTGATTCTTGTCGTTGAGCTTGCCTGATTCGGCATACAACCGCTCGATGATCCGGCGACAAACCGATGACTCCTCGCCCAGCCAGATGGGCGTGCCGATGACCAGGATATTCGCAGCCATCACTTTCTCGCACAGCGCCGGCCAATCGTCTTCATCGAAACCATATTCACGCATATCCGGATAGACTCCGGGCGGCAGGTTTCGGTCGGCAGCGCGAATGATTTCGGTGCTGACATGATTGGCCACCATGATCTCCTGTGAGACCTTCATCAGCGCCTCGGTATGCGAAAAATCAGGCGATCGCTTCAGCGTGCAGTTGATGAAAAGTGCCTTGAGGTCAGAGAAGTCAAAATCATGATTCTCGCAGAGCGCTCGCTGTTTTTCATTCAGTGTCATGGGATCTGCCTGGTTGAGGTGACGGGCAGGGAATACCAGGGGTACTTCGCTGGCCGTCCCTCCTTTTGGTTTTAGAGGCTCATGCCGGGCGTGAAACTCAGCTTGCGCCTGATCTCATCGGCCAGCGCGGCTGTATCGCGTCCGGATTCGGCGATCAGCGCCATGCTGCCCCGCGGCAGGTCGACAATCCATCCTTCCATGCCGTCAGCCAGGCGGACGTGGCTGGGTGAGCCGGAAACGCGGGTCTGCGGCATGTAAAACAATGTCACGGGCCCGTCGTCGGTGGCCAGCACTGCGTGGGCGCCGGCCCCATCCGGGGTTGGGCAGAACTTGGTCAGGCGCACGTTGGCCAGCAAGTCGTGGTCCAGGTGTACGCCCAACTCGCTGAAGATCCGGCGAACATGATCCTCGTCGCTGGGAGAATGCTCGCTGACGGCCAGGGTGGCCGGGCCATCCATCTCCCAGTGCCACGCCAGGTGTTGATGCAGGTCTTCGTGTGGCGCACCAGGCTGGAAATAGATGATGGTGCTGATCGCCACAGCCATGACCATTGCAGCGGCAACCGCCAGGTAGCGATGGGCGGAGCGCAATCGGGGCGCCGGCGTCATGCTCTGCCTGAGAATAATGTTCTCGGCCAGCTTTTGCGGCACTCGTACATCCAGCGCTTTTTGCAGTTGCGCTTCAAAGGTATCCGCTTCAGCCGCTGCCCTGGCGTATTCGCCGCCTTTGGCACGGGCGGCCACGAACTCCGGGTCCCGCGAATACGGGTCGGTCATCAGTCGCCGTTTGAATTCAAGTAAGTTCATGGACGTTTCCACTTCTGCCGTTGTTCGGCTGCAATTTTGCCTTCAGTTTCTCTCGCGCCCGGAAAACCCGGGTCATGACCGCGCTTTCGGTCAATTCCAGCTGCTCGGCGATCTCGGCGATGGACAGCCCCGTCACGACCTGCAGAACCAGTGGTTCGCGGTACTTGGCTTCCAGGCCAAGCATCGCCTGGCGCAGCAAGGATCGTTCAGCTCGGTCTTCCGGCGACAATTCCACTTCATCAGCCACGGTTACATCATCAATATCACTCAGCGGCGGCACCTTGCGCTCGAAGGTCCTCGCGTATTCGCGCCTTAAAATGGTGATCAGCCAGCTCTTGGCCGCATCCACATCCTGAAGGCTGTCTAGTGCCTTCCAGGCTCGAACGAAAGTCTCCTGCACCAAGTCGTTGGCCAGCGTCGGATCTCTACACAACCAGACTCCGAATCGGAACAAATCGTCAGCGTAATTGCGGGCTAACGCGTCGAATCGACGTTGCCGGGTTGTATCTGACATGACCGGTAATCCTGAAAGTTTATTGCGTGGGCAGGCTGAATAATCGCATATTACGGGAGGCGGGTGAGTCTGCGCTTTGGGCTCAACGGCCGGAGGTATGTCACAGCCATGCCAAAAATAGCACGTCAGCGGGGGCCAAGCGACAAGTCGTGCTATGCGTCTGTACCCGTCCTGTCGGAGGTCATCCCGGCCACTTCTGTGGCCGGGTGCGTCACGCTACGAGCGCGCCAGGGTGAGGGTCATGAACTGGCCCGAGGCTATAGCGGCCAGCTGCCAGTGTCAGTTTTCCCACTTGTGACTGGCAAAGGCCTCGTCAAGTTCGGGCTGGTTGATATGGTTGGAGTAATTGCTCAGCGTCTTGACTGCCAGGGCCAGAACGATATCCATCAAGTGGTTTTCTTCGAATCCGGCGTCGAAAAAAGCCCTGGTTTCATCGTTGCCAGGTCTTCCGCGGGTCTCGAACATGATGCGAGTGAAGCGGCTCAAAGCAGCCAGGCGTTGGTCCGGAATCTCGCCGCCCTCGCGCAGGGTCTTGAGCGTATCTGCCGGAACGCCGGAGACCTTGTCGGCCAGCATGCTGTGAGCGCCCATGCAATAGCCGCAACCGTTGTCGCGGCTGATGGTCAACAGCACCACTTCCTGCTCGGCCGGCTCGAAACCGGAGTTTTCCCGGAACTGCTCATAACCATGCATGTAGGTGCTCAGCACACCGGACGCCTTGGCCATATGCCGGTACATTTCCGGCACAAAGCCCAGGGCCTTCTTGGCCGATTCGAGCAAGGGCCGTGCGTCGGAGCTGGCGTTATCCAGGGTGGGGGCGGGTTGATCGATTCGGTACGCTGCGGTCATGGCGCTCTCCTGTCATCTGAAGGTTGAATGCTGAACGCGTCTATCCGGCGCGTCACCTGATTAGAACAAGACCGGGAAAACCTCGATCGGCTTTCCCTGAATTTTTCCGGTGGCAAAGTTCGCCGGTCGGATGAAAGGGAATAAATCAGACATCCAATGCCCATGCAAAATCCATACTCTCGTTACTGAAAAATTTCTTTTTTCTGGCGATATAGAAATTGATCAGGGGCTCGGTGTCCAACTGGTTGGACCAGCCTTGGGGCCGTTTGACGCCGACCAGTTGATGAGCTGCTGTCTGAGCCTGTTCGGCCAGCGTGGCAGGCCCGATCCAGCCATATAAAAGCTGAAAGCCGGTCAATTCCTCATTATTGAATGCGATGAAGGAGTTGGCGATGCCGATCATTCCCACATACGGAACATCGTCAAATATCGGTTGGCTTTCGCCGAGATCCTCTGGCGTCTGCATGTTCTGGCCAACTGTCCAGCTTTCTCGATATACGAGATCGTCACGATGTGGAAGTAACCAGTTTGAACCGCTGCCCGCGCAACGGCTTTACTTTCAGGGCTTCTTTGCTACGCAAAACCGCCCTGCTCCCCAGGCTTCTTGCTCCGAAATTTTATGCAACGTTGGGGTCAGTTCAAATCAGGAAATAATCGTGGCAAGCAGAAATCATAGCGTTTTCCGTTTCAGTCAGGTGGGAATTGTCTCTGTCGCCGAGTGGCGCCTCAGTCCTCCCCGACTTGGGAGAAACCTTGCACCGGTTACGGCTATTGCAAGTTCCGCCGGCTGGCCTCAATCGACGGTGGATGAACGCCAATAGTATTGACAATGATTCTCGTTCAGATAAACTGCCTTCATGTATGTTTGTGTCTGCAATGCGCTGAAGGAAGAAACGGTCCGTACGCTGGCCGATGAAGGCCTGTCTTTTGAGGAAATTCAGCAGGTGACGGGATGTTCGGCCACTTGTGGCAGCTGCCTGGAGTTTGCCGAGGCCATCGTCGCATCGGTCCAGGGCGAGGCGCATCGCCCTCCAATTCTGTCCCTGGTCGTCAACGGCTGACAAACTGCTGCCGGTTCCGGCGGCAAGCCCCGACTGCTCTCTGCTACCATATCCGCTGCTAATAATTGGCGGGTTAAACGCATGAAAGGCGATCCGAAGATCATCCAGTTTCTCAACCAGGCGCTGAAAGCCGAGTTGACGGCGATCAATCAGTATTTTCTGCATTCGCGCATGTACGAGGATCGCGGCCTGGCGCGGTTGGCGAAAAAAGAATACGAGGAATCGATCGAGGAAATGAATCACGCCGACCGGCTGATCAAGCGCATCCTCTTTCTCGACGGCCTGCCCAATCTCCAGGACCTGGGGCGTTTGAGCATCGGCGAGACGCCGCGCGAGATGCTCGAATGCGATCTGGCCCTGGAGCGAAGCGCCTTGCCCATGTATCGAGACGCAATCGAGGCGGCCGAGCAAGCTCGCGACTATGTCAGCCGTGAGCTTTTTCAGAAAATCCTCGATGACGAAGAAGAGCACATCGACTGGCTTGAAACCCAGCTTGACCTGATTCAGCAGATCGGTGAGGAACGTTACTTCCAGTCGCAAATGTGATGAAGCGCTTGAAAAGCGTTCGCTCGCGATCGTGCAACTCTGTTGTGCCCTGAGGGTGGGACGCTGACGTACCGCTCACCGCCGATCGGGTGTGCCTCAATAGCATGAGGGTGGTGCTGGCCACGGCCAGCCTGAATCTGGTGCTGGCGCAGCCACTGACCGGTTTCTGGCTGCTTTACCTGCTTGGCGTGCCGTTGACCAGCACCTGGGTCTGGGTCAGTTTGCTGCTGTATGTCGTGGTCGGCTTTTGCTGGATCCCGGTCGTCGCCATTCAAATTCGAGTGGCCCGTCTGGCTGCCGGTTTGCACAGTCAGGCGCTGGCTCCGAGCAGCGAATTTCGCCGCCTCATGCGCTGGTGGTACGGCCTCGGCTGGCCGGCCTTTTTGGCGGTCGTTGCCATTTTCTGGTTGATGGTGTTCAAGCCCCAGTGATTTACCGGCCAAATGGCATCATCCCACCTTGCCCAGAGGTCCCGGACTGGGAGGCATTGCCGGGTCTAACGGATTGATCTCCACTTTCGCCACCATCCGGTCCGATTCGCGCTTGAACAGGGTCAGCGCAATCAGGATCGCGGTCATGGGAACCAGCGAGGCATAGAAAGCGGTTTCGCCACCAAGCCGGCCGAACAGTATGCCGGTGACCATGGAGCCGGTGGCGCCGCCGAGGGCCGAGGCAATCACGATCAACCCGGTCATGGGGGCGTGCTGATAGCGGGGCAGGGAGCTGAGCATCACGGAATTGATGACCGGGTAGATCGGCGCCATGAACAGACCGATCAGCGGGAACAACCAGGCGGCCAGCGGCGCATTGTTCCAGCCCGTGATACTGCCCGGCTCGATGCCAGCGGCCATCGGCAGCGTCAGCAGCACCAGGGCGCCCATGGCCAACACACAGACGACAGTCAGTACATGCCACGGAACGACGCGCAATATCGCACCGGCACTCAGGCGACCGATTGCCAATGATGCTGCGAAGATGCTGGCCATCTGCACGCTCATACTGTTGGGCAGCATCAGGACCTGGTTGTTGAAAGTCGGCAGCCAGGTGCCGATGCTCTGCTCGATAAGCACGTACAGCCAGGCCGAAATAATGAAAATGAGGACCATGGGCCTCAGGGCAAGCGACAGCATTCGGCCGAAGCCCTGCCCCACTGATTCGCCGGAGACCACAGTGCCGGACTCATCGAGGCGGCTGGTGGCCAGCAGCAGGATGGAAACCAGGCTCAGGCCCGCCAGGACCCAGTAGACCCCCAGCCACGCCCGACTGCCCGGATCGCTATCGTCAATGAAAGCACCGAACAGCCAATACCCGGCCAGCACGCCGACCATGAACAATCCTTCGATCAGGTTGGTCAGCGCGGCATGCGCCTTGGGCGTTTCGGTGACCAGCCCGATGGATGAATAGACCGCCACTTTGGCGATGCCGAAGGCTGCGCCGATGATCAGGAATTTCATCTGGATCATGGTGAAGCTGTCGAACAGCGGCGTGGCAACGGAGGCCACCACTACCAGGCCCAGACCCAGCATGATCCCGCGCCGGTAGCCCAGTCGGGGAATGAATGAGGCCAGCAGGAACGAGGCCAACGCGATCGGAATATCCTTGAAGCCCTCCAGCGTACCAGCCTGGGTTTTGCTGACGCCGAAACTTGCAATGGACTGCAGGATGACGGTGCCAACGCTGTTGAGCATGATGGCAAAGATCATGTAGGCAATGATCAGCGCCAGGATGATGCGTGCA
>JBGTEC010000038.1:0-82635 GCA_041747995.1 Wenzhouxiangella sp. | reverse complement strand
AAATCAACGCCGCCAATTGTGTCCATTGCAAGACCTGCGACATCGCCGATCCCTATCAGGTGATCAACTGGGTAACCCCGGAAGGTGGTTCAGGCCCGAATTACAGCAATCTGTAATTTGCCTTTAAACTGAGACTGTACCAGCGCACCCGGCACGGGCGCATATTCTGCGGCCGTCGCTGGCGTGTTATTCCGGCACTTCAACGACCATGGATGCTATTCAATGACGAATACTTTCGGCCGCGTTCTTACTGTTACGACCTTTGGTGAAAGCCATGGGCCGGCCATTGGCTGTGTGATTGACGGCTTTCCGCCAGGTTTGGAAATCACGGCTGAAGAAATTCGGGTCGAACTGATGCGGCGGGCTACCGGTCAGAGCCAGCACACCTCCCAGCGCAAGGAGGCTGAAGATGTCCAGATCCTGTCGGGAATGTTCGAGGGCAAGACCACCGGCACACCGATCGCCCTGGTGATCTACAACACCGATGCCCGATCGAAGGACTACACCCGCATTGCCAACCAGTTCCGCCCCGGGCATGCCGACTACACCTATCACCACAAGTATGGAATCCGCGACTATCGCGGCGGCGGACGATCCTCGGCCCGGGAAACGGCGATGCGTGTGGCCGCCGGTGCCCTGGCCAGAAAATATCTGAAAGAGCGGCTTGGCGTCAGTGTCACTGGCTGGATGGCCCAGATCGGAGAGGTTGTCTGCGATGAAAACTTTGACGCCAGCGTGATCAACACCAACCCGTTTTTCTGCCCTGACCCGGCCAAAGTGGTCGAGCTCGAAGGCTACATGAAACGGCTCTGGAAGTCGGGTGACTCGGTTGGCGCCCTGGTCAAGGCCCGCGCAACTGGCGTGCCCCTGGGCCTTGGTGCGCCGGTCTATGGCAAGCTCGACGGCGATCTGGCTGCGGCTATGATGAGCATCAACGCGGTCAAGGGTGTAGAAATCGGCGCCGGCTTCCGATCCGTGACGCAGAAAGGGACTGAGCATCGAGACGAGATCACGCCCGCCGGATTCGAATCTAATCACGCCGGCGGGGTGCTGGGCGGCATCTCCACCGGCCAGCCGGTCGAGGTCGCGGTGGCTTTCAAGCCGACCTCCTCGTTGCGCCTGCCGGGCCGGACGGTCGATGCTGACGGCCAGCCCATTGAAATCATCACGACCGGGCGCCATGATCCCTGCGTTGGTATTCGCGCCATACCTATCGTCGAGGCCATGCTGGCGCTGGTGATCATGGACCATTTTCTGCTCAATCGAGCTCAGTGCGGCGACGTGCTGGACCAACAACCAAGGATTCCAACATCATGACAGGCAAGACCTACAGGGTTGCCGTGATCGGCGCCACCGGCGTGGTCGGCGAAGCTTTGCTCGAACTGCTCGCCGCACGAGACTTCCCGGTCAGCGAAGTGGCCGCGCTGGCCAGCAGCAGTTCGGTCGGACGTGAGGTCTCTTTCGGCCGCAAATCGTTGATCGTCGATGATTTGGCAACCTTTGACTTCACCGGTTGGGATTTCGCCCTGTTTTCGGCCGGCGCTGCGGTTTCCGCCAAATACGCCCCGGCCGCCGCCCGTGCAGGTTGTATCGTAATCGACAACACGTCGCATTTCCGAATGAAGCCCAAGGTGCCGCTGGTGGTGCCGGAAATCAATGCGCATGTGCTGGATTCGTTTGTCGGCGGCATCATTGCCAACCCGAATTGCTCGACCATCCAGATGTTGCTGGCGGTCGCTCCAATTCATCGGGAAGTCGGCGTCAGCCGCATCAATGTATCGACCTACCAGTCGGTGTCCGGCGCCGGCAAGCCGGCGATGGAGGAATTGGGGCGCCAGTGTGCCGACCGCTTCAACTTCCGCGAGCCGGAAGCATCGGTGTTCAAGGTGCCGATCGCCTTTAACGTCATTCCGGCAATCGACGACTTTGAAAAAAACGGCTACACCAAGGAAGAAATGAAGATGCACCGGGAAACCCGTCGCATCCTCGACAGCGACGATATCATGATCAATGCCACGGCGGTTCGGGTCCCCGTATTCATTGGGCACGGTGAAGCCGTTCACCTGGAAACCACTGATTTCATTGAGCTTGGTCGCGTACGCGAGCTGCTTTCAGCCGCCCCGGGCGTCGTTCTTCTCGGAGAGCGCGAACTGGCCACGCCGCTGACCCACGCTGCCAATCACGATGAGGTCTTCGTCTGCCGTTTGCGCCGCGACCTGAGTCATCCCCATGGTATTGATTTCTGGGTAGTTTCGGATAATTTGCGCAAAGGTGCCGCACTCAATGCCATCCAGATCGCCGAGTACCTGGTGGCCAGAGCCAGCTGAATGAACCGGTCCTGTGGACGCATGACCTCAGGATTATTGAGGTCAGCGTTCGCGCCAGAGGTTTCATATTTGCTGAAGTCATTGGTATACTCGCTTGAATTAACGATAATTAATACATAAAAAGGTGGCCTGCTCCATGCGTTTTCTGACCGGTAAGTTGTTCGTGCTCGGTGCCTTGGGAGCGGCGTTTCTGCTGTTCCCGGCCGACGGCCTGCGAGCTCTTGGCCTGGGGGAGGCCCGGGTCGATTCCTACCTGGGGCAGCCTCTTGACGTCAGGGTTCGCCTGATCGAGGCCGATGCAGCCGCGCTGGATTCGCTCACCGTCGCGCCAGCCACGGCAGGCGACTATGAACGCCTGGGCATACCGTCTGGAGCCATCGCGCTGGGACTGGAAGTCACGGTCGACCGTCGGGTTGATCCACCCACACTGCGCATTCGCTCGCAACGGCCGATCAGCGATCCGGTTATCCAGTTCCTGGTCGACGCTCGCTGGTCCAGCGGCCGGGTTCTGCGTGAATACACCCTGTTTCTTGATCCACCGACACTGGCGGCGGCACCCCCCGTCCGGCGGGCTGCACAAACGCCTCCGGAACCGGAGGTTGCAAGAACGCCCGAGCCAGCAGAAGCGGAATCGCGGCCGGCACCAGCCCGCCCAGCGCCGGCGCCGCCCAGTGAGCGCCAGGTTGAGACCGAGCGTGCCGTGGCCGACGAGCGCCCAAGCCCCGAACAACGGTCTGCCGACCCGGGAGGGCAGGTCATTGGGCCGGTCGCCTCTGGTCAGACCCTCTGGGGTATCGCCCAGTCCTGGCGTCCGGATACCAGCCTGACCATGAATCAGGTCATGCTGGCCATTCTGGACCGCAATCCGCAGGCATTCATTGACGGCAACGTGAACAGGCTGATGCGCGGCGCTGAGTTGACCATGCCGATGGTCGACGAACTGCGTGCACTGGGCGCTGCCGAGGCTGATCGCCGGATGGCTGCCCAGATGCAATCCTGGGAGCAACGCAGCGCGACGCGTGAAGTGCCGGTGGTAGCTGAAGCTGCCGTGCCGGAAGTCGAACGTTCCCGTGAAACCCCTGCCGAGTCACCCGAGCCTGAACTGGTTCATCGCCTGGAAGTGGTTCCGCCCGAGAGTGATATTTTTGATGATGGGTCGGCGGTTTCGGATGGTGAGGTCGAGCGCGCCAGCAACCGCCTGTCCGACCTCGAGGACCAGATGTATGCCGAAGCCCTCGAAAGTAACGAACTGATACAGCATGTCGGCAGCATCCGCGAGGCGATCCGAACTCGCGAGGCCGCCGGTCTCGCCGTGGCGGACGAAGAGATGGCGATGTTCGAGGCCAGGCTGCGCGACACTCGGGTTGCCCGCGAAGAGGACGAACGACTGATGGCCGAGGCGGAGCTGGCAGATGATGAGGTCAGCGCCTATTTCCGTGAGCTTGAAGCCGAGCTTGGCACGACTGACGATGGTGCTGAGCGGGTAACCGAGCCTTTGGGGCGTGAGACGCCCGTCGAAATGGAACCGGAAGCCGCAGCGAATGAACAGGCCGTGCCAATGGAGGTTGCGGCGTTGGATGATGCCCGCACCGATAGCGCCGGTCTGCCGTTCTGGTTGTGGCTGGTTGCTGCCATCGTGCTGGCAGGCGCCACGATATCCGGGCTGTTCTGGGTACGTCGGCGACGGGCTGCGGATTCAACAGTTGCCGGAAGCAAGAACAGCGATGATGTAGCGGCCCAGCGCAAGCGAGTGGCAAGCAGCCCGGAGAACCTGGCCGCCCACCTGGCATTGCTCCAGGCGCTGGCTGCTCATGACGAATCGGAAGCCTTTTCCGATGCGCTTGATGACATGTATCGCCGTGTCGAGCATGACGATGACCCGCGGTGGCAGGAGGCCCTGAATCTGGCCGTGACCCAGGCACCTGATCATCCGCTGTTGACGCCGAATGAAACCGCACCTGGCGAGGGTGATGATGGACTTGATGACCGGACCCGCGAAATGCTCGGAATTCTTGGCGCGAGCCCTGAAGAAGATAACGGCGATGTCCAGGACTCGCTGGATGACTACCGGATCGATTCGAACGTCAAGCCGGGTGACGAGGTCGACGATGATGACGAGTTCTTCGGAGACGAGCAGGACGAATCCGATGAGACGAATGAGCCAGCGACCGGCCTGATGCCTGGGTCGTCTGACGCAAATGAATTGGATGATCTTGACGCCACCGATCTGGATCTTGCCGAACTATCGGACCGGTTGGATGATTCCACCGAAGACTCCCCGGTTGAAATGCCGGAAGAGGAAGAAAGCGCCGAGTTGCTGAATCTCGGCAGCGCTGACTCAGAGCTCGAGCTGGATGCTTTCGATGACAGCGCTCATAAGGAAGCGTCGGAATCGCCGACGCCCGAGTCCAGGCCGACGGCAGATGAAACTTCGGATGACTCAACTGAAGAAGACGCTCTTGATCTGGACTTCAACTTCTCGCCGGGGCAGTATGGGTCCGACCCTCAGCCTGCCGCCGTCGAGCCTGACGAGCTGGCCCTCGACGAAGCAAGCGTGGCCCACGATATGGAGGAAGTGGACGATACAGTCGACGAGCATGCCAATGAGAAGGCCGACGATATTGACGAGGACTTTGACGTCCGCGGTGACCGTGAACTGGAGGCATTCCTTGGGCGTGATGCCGGGCTCGATTCTGACCCGGAAGATGGGATTGACGACGATGCAGGTGAGTTGGCTGCACCGAAGCAGGAGTCACAGGAGCTGGAGGCTGCCGAAGACGAGGGCGAGCCTGAGTTGAGCGATGAAGATGCAGAGGTCAAGCTGGATCTTGCCCGAGCCTACCTGTCCATGGATGACCCCGACTCGGCGCGTACGCTGCTCGAGGAAATCACCAGTGGCGGATCGGCGACCATGCGGGCCCAGGCGCGCAAGCTGGTCGACAGCCTTTAGCATCGGACGACCTGAAGCTGCATGCGCCTGGCCGTTGGTGTTGAATACGACGGCAGTGGATTTCACGGCTGGCAGCGTCAGCGCCAGTCGCCCACTGTTCAGGAGTGTCTCGAGCGCGCGCTCAGTCGGGTCGCCGATCATTCGGTAGTGGTTCATTGCGCCGGGCGAACCGACGCCGGTGTTCACGCCCTCTGCCAGGTGGCCCATTTCGAGACCAATGCAAGCCGGTCCGAGCGTTCCTGGGTGCTGGGTGGCAATTCAGAGCTGTCTGCCGGCATCAGCATTCTCTGGGTCCGTCCTGTGGACGACAACTTTCATGCCCGGTTTTCGGCCAGCCGGCGGCGATATCAGTACCGTATTCTCAATCGCTGGGTTCGGCCGGCGCTGGCGCGCAATACAGCAGCCTGGTTCCGGACGCCTTTGAATGCCGAACTGATGCACGACGCTGCGCTGGGCCTGCTCGGGGAGCATGACTTTTCCAGTTTTCGTGCCGTCGGCTGCCAGGCCAGTTCGCCGGTGCGGACCATCCATCACGTGGCCGTCTATCGTCGCGGCAACGAAATCTTCGTTGACATCGAAGCGAATGGTTTTGTCTATCATATGGTTCGAAACATCGTGGGCGTGCTGGTTGCTATTGGTCAGGGAAAGCAAAGTCCGGGCTGGCTGGTAGACGTTCTGGCCGCTCGCGATCGAACCATCGCCGGCATCACGGCACCTGCCGGAGGACTTTATTTCATGACCGCAGCTTACCCGGATTATCCGCAACTGCCGATCGGCCGACTGGTGGAATTTCCAGCCGCAGAGCAAGAGGTGCCCAGGTGATTCGCGTCAAAATCTGTGGCATAACGCGGGCAGAAGATGCTGCGGCGGCATCGGCGGCCGGGGCAGATGCCATCGGCCTGGTATTTGTTTCCCGCAGCGCCCGCAACGTCGATTTCGACCAGGCCGCCGCGATCGCCCGCTCATTGCCGCCGTTCGTGACCAGGGTCGGCCTGTTCATGGACAGCGATGCTGAATTCATTCGCCAAGCACTGGCCTCGGTACCGCTGGACTGGCTGCAGTTTCATGGTCGGGAGCCTGAGGACTTCTGTCGACAGTTCCAGCGTCCCTGGATCAAGGCTATCGCCATGGCCGGCACGGATGGCAACATCGCTGCCGATTACGGGCAGGCCGATGCCCTGCTCCTCGACGCGCACGCTGCCGGCGAACTGGGCGGGTCCGGCAAGACTTTTGACTGGGGTCGGATTCCCGTTCTGGCACGACCGTGGATCCTGGCCGGTGGCTTGCGCCCCGACAATGTGGCCGCTGCCTGTCGGCAGCTCCGTCCGCACGGGATCGATGTTTCAAGCGGCGTGGAAACGCGCCCGGGTATCAAGGATGGTAAGCTGATGAGTGAGTTTATAAAGGCTGCAAGACATGGCTGATCCAGCAGTGCAACTGGGCCCTTCACGGCGATTGCCTGACCGCAGTGGTCACTTCGGTGTGTACGGCGGTCGTTTTGTTTCCGAGACGCTGATGCCGGCGCTCGAGGAACTTGATCAGGCCTGGCGGAAATATATCGTCGACCCGGTTTTTATAGCTGAGTTGGACAGTGATCTGGCCCATTTCGTCGGTCGTCCCTCACCGCTTTATCTGGCCGGAAATCTGACGGCCGAGACCGGCGGTGCGCGTATCGTGCTCAAGCGCGAGGACCTCAACCATACCGGCGCCCACAAGATCAACAACACCGTGGGCCAGGGTCTTCTTGCCCGCGCGATGGGCAAAAAGCGCGTGATTGCAGAGACAGGTGCCGGACAGCATGGCGTGGCCACGGCGACGGTCGCTGCCAGGCTGGGCATGGAGTGTGTTGTTTACATGGGCGCCGAGGATGTACGCCGTCAGGCGATCAATGTCTATCGCATGAAGCTGCTCGGAGCCGAGGTAATCAGCGTCGAAGCTGGTTCGCGAACCCTGAAGGACGCGCTGAATGAAGCGATGCGCGATTGGGTGACCAACGTCGACGATACGTTCTACATTCTCGGCACCGTTGCCGGCCCGCATCCCTATCCGGCCATGGTGCGTGATTTCAATGCCATTGTCGGTCGCGAGGCACGTTCCCAGATGCTGGAAGAATACGGCTGCCTGCCCAGGGCGCTCGTTGCCTGTGTCGGTGGTGGCTCCAACGCGATCGGTTTGTTTCATCCGTTCATCGATGATGCCGACGTGGACATGGTCGGCGTCGAAGCCGCCGGGCGTGGCCTGTCCGGCCTCGAACATGCAGCCAGCCTTTGTGCCGGCCGGGTCGGCGTTCTCCACGGCAGTCGCACCTACCTGCTTGACGACGATGCCGGCCAGATTCGTCACACCCATTCGGTATCAGCCGGCCTGGATTACCCCGGCGTCGGCCCCGAACATGCCTGGCTCAAGGACAGCGGCCGGGCCAGCTATGTCGGCATTACCGATGATGAAGCACTCGAAGCTTTTCATGCCCTGACACGTACGGAAGGCATCATGCCGGCGCTGGAAAGTGCCCATGCCATCGCCTATGGAATGAAGCTAGCTGCCGATTTGCCGGCAGACGATATCGTGCTGATCAATCTGTCAGGCCGGGGTGACAAGGACATTCACACGGTCGCCGACCTCGAGGGGATCACGTTTTGAACCGAATCGATCAGCGCTTCAAAGTGCTCGGGCAAAGTGGCCGGGTAGGCCTGGTGCCATACATAACAGCGGGCCACCCGCGTCCGGACGCCACCGTCCGGATCATGCATGCAGCAGTTGCAGCGGGCGCCGACCTGGTCGAGCTTGGCATGCCGTTCTCCGATGTGATGGCCGATGGTCCTGTCATTCAGAAAGCCTGCGCCAGGGCGCTCGAAAACGGGACCGGGCTGATCCAGGTCCTTGACATGGTCCGCGATTTCCGGCGCACCGATGCCGACACGCCGGTCATCCTGATGGGCTACACCAATCCGATCGAACGTCGCGGGCCTGAGCGCTTCGCTCGCGAGGCAGCCGAGGCCGGCGTGGATGGGTTGCTGGTGGTTGATTGCCCGTCCGATGAGGCAGCCGACCTGTGTCGACTGCTCTCGGAGCAGGGCTTGCACCAGATTTTCCTTATCGCCCCGACAACAAACGACCAGCGCCTGGCCCAAGCTGCACGCCTGGCCGGTGGTTTTGTCTACTACGTGGCCATCAAGGGGGTGACGGGTGCCGCCACTCTGGACGTCGCAAGTCTTGCGCCAATGGTCGAACGCGTTCGGGCCAGCGTGGGGCTTCCGGTCGCCACTGGTTTTGGCATCCGCGACCCGGATCAGGCTGCTGCCGCCGCCGAAAGCGCCGATGCCGTGGTGATCGGCTCGGCACTCGTTGACCGCCTGGATCGCTGCGAGTCAGCCGAAGAGGCGGTTCGCGTGACGCGCGATTTTCTTGCACCGGTCCGTCAGTCCATGGACAATGTCGCCTCTTTGCGTGCCAACAATCCCAAAGACAAGGCCATCAACGTCAAATGAGCTGGTTTCAAAAATTGATGCCCGCGCGCATCCGCACCGAAGGCGGCAAGAGCCGCAAGGTGCCCGATGGGCTCTGGACCAAGTGCAAGTCCTGTGACGCGGTGCTTTATCAACCCGAACTGGAGCGCAACCTCCAGGTCTGTCCAAAATGCGCTCACCACATGAGCCTGTCTGGACGTTCCCGTCTGAAAGCCTTTCTGGACGAAGGCGATCACGTCGAACTGGCTGCGGAGCTGATGCCGGTAGACGTTCTGAGATTCCGCGATACGCGAAAGTATCGTGACCGGTTGATCGCCTCGCAGAGAAGCACTGGTGAAAACGATGCACTGGTCGTTTTGCGCGGCTCCTTGCTTGGCATGGAACTGGTGACGTGTGCGTTTGATTTTCGCTTCATGGGCGGGTCAATGGGCTCGGTAGTGGGTGAGAAATTCATGGCTGGCGTGCATGAGTGCCTGGAGCGTCGACTGCCGCTGGTCTGTTTCAGCGCATCGGGCGGCGCGCGCATGCAGGAAGGCCTGTTCTCCCTGATGCAGATGGCCAAGACATCCGCCGGCCTGGCTCGCATGGCAGAGCAGGGGCTCCCCTTCATCTCGATTTTGACCCACCCGACAATGGGCGGCGTGTCGGCCAGTCTCGGCATGCTTGGTGACATCAATCTGGCCGAACCCAACGCACTGATCGGCTTTGCTGGGCCCCGGGTGATTGAACAAACCGTCCGTGAGCGTTTGCCGGAAGGTTTCCAGCGTTCGGAATTTTTGCTGCAGAAAGGCGCGATCGACCAGATTGTTGACCGACGTGAGCTTCGCCAGCGGGTTCATGTGTTGTTGACCATGCTTGGAAGCGGAGCGGAGGCCACGGTTCGCGAGGGTGAGTTGCTTGAACCTGACGACGCCGGGTCCAACCCATCGGCATCGGATACAGCGGAAGTATCGCAGGGCGAGTAAGCTGCCTTGACCGAGCAAGCCCTGAGTGCCTGGCTGGCACGGTTGGAGCGACGTTCGCCTGAATCCGGTATCCGACTAGGGCTGGACCGGGTTGGCGAGGTTTTTCGACGCCTCGATATTGACTTCGGAGACCGGCCTGTCATCACTGTTGGCGGCACCAATGGAAAAGGGTCGACAGTCGCCTTCCTTGAACGCATTTACCAGGCCGCTGATTGGCAACCATTTGCTTATACCTCGCCCCATCTGATCAACTTTCATGAACGCATGCGCATCGACGGCCGGCCGGCTGCCGATACATTGATTGTGAAGTCGCTTGATCGGGTTGAATCAGCCCGGGGCGACGTTTTTCTTACCTATTTCGAACACATCACCCTGGCGGCATTGTGTGTGGCCGAAGCCAGCCCGATTGATGTCCTGCTACTCGAGGTGGGCCTTGGCGGGCGTCTGGATGCGGTCAATATCGTTGACCCGGATGTCGCGGTGGTCACGTCAATTGGCCTGGATCACACCGAGTGGCTGGGCCGAACGCGGCTTGAAGTCGGTCGTGAAAAGTTGGGAATCGCGCGCTCTGGCAGGCCCTTGATCGTTGGCGAGAGGCAGTTGCCGCCGGGTCTGGTCGACGAACTGCGTCGCACCGGTGCGACCGTGTTTCGGGCCGGCCAGGATTTCCGCTGGCGGGCGCAGCGCCATGGATTTACGCTGACGCTGCCGGGGCGTCGGGTTGGTCTGCCGGAGCCGGCAATGGCTGGTCGCTGGCAGCGGGACAATGCAGCCTGTGCGGTGATGGCAGTGCACACACTGATGGACCGCCTGCCGGTTACCGATGTGGCCCTGACGACAGGGATAAAAACTGCCTGTCTGGCTGGCCGATTGCAGCGCCTGAGCGACTCCCCGGAGGTGCTGATTGATGTCGCGCACAACGCGGCCGCTGCCAGGGCCTTGGCGGTCGAGCTTGGCCCCGCCAATGGCCTTAGCTGCGCCGTGTTTTCCGCTTTGGCAGGCAAGGACGTGCGAGGGATCGGCCGCGCGCTGAATTCATGCTTCGACCATTGGCTGGTCGCCCCGCTGGCTGGTGATCGAGCCCGTACAGGGGCGGAACTGGCGGTCGAACTCGAGCGGATTCCTGTCAAGGGTGGCGTGGAAGCGGTAGAATCGGTACCCGAGGCAATTCGGCGTGCTCTTGACCGTTCGCGACCCAGTGGCCGGGTCGTGGTTTTCGGTTCCTTCCGAACGGTGGCCGAGGCCTGGCCCGAACTAAAACTACTCAGGCAGAGACTGCATGGATAAGGTTTTGAAACAGCGGCTGATCGGCGCCTCGATCCTCATTGCGCTGGCAGTGATCTTCATTCCGATGTTGTTCGATGCGCCGGATGAGCAGCGAATGCCCCGCGAGATGACTCTCGATTTACCTGAACCTTCGGGTGAGCGACCGCCAATTCGGCGGTTGCCGATCGGGCCTGATCAGGCGCGCCGTCTCCAGCCGGAAAGCGCGCCCGATTCTTCACAGGCCAACGAACCGGAGCTTGATCGGGCAGCGGGACCAGAGATTTCCGAGTTTGAAGCACCGTACGAACCCACGCAACGACCCGTTGTTGAAGCGGACTCGGACAAGCGATCGTTCGAATACCCGATTGGCGAGCCGATCGACATCGTGGCCCCGGCCGACATCGACCCCGAAGAGATCGTCGAATCCCGGGATCAACCGTCTATTCAGGCGCGGCCTGACGCCGAACAGGCGTCAGCACCCCAGCCAGAGGCCGAGCCGGTGGCGATCGCCGCTGGCGATGGCAATGGCTGGATGGTCCAGGTGGCCAGTTTCGGGTCACAGGCTACGGCCGGAGAAATCGTCGAGCGCCTGACTGAGCTTGGCCACATGGCAACGAGTGAGTTGTTCGTGCGAGGCGATTCGACTCTGCACCGAGTGCGGACGGGACCGTATCATACCCGGGAGGATGCAGAGCGGGCGCGGGGCCAGATTGACCGAACAGTTGCCGGCGTTGATCCAGTGGTACTCGCCGGCCCCGCCCCGAATGCAGAGGATTCCGAGGGGGCGGCCGGTTTTGCCGTTCAAGTCGGGTCATTCGCCAGTCGCAACAATGCTGTCCGACTGCTGGGCCAGCTTGATGACCATGGTTTTAACGCTTTCATCCACGAAGATCTGGCCGGAAGCCGCGCTATCTGGCGCGTGCGGGTTGGGCCCGTTTCCTCGCGTGAGGATGCTGTGCGCAAACTGGCCGAGATTACTGAGCGTGCCGGTCTCGAGGGTCTGGTCGTTTCGCATCCATGAATGCGGCTGACCTTGCGATTCTGGGCATCTGCCTGGTGTCGATCCTGGTCAGTCTGTTCCGGGGCTTCCTGAGGGAAGCCTTTTCGCTGCTCATCTGGATAGCGGCGTTTTATGCCGCCATGATGGCCACGGGGCCGTTGAGCTTGAGAATGGCGCCCTGGATCGATATGCCGTCGGTACGCTTGATCGTCGCATTTGTCGGCGTTTTCTTGCTGGTTCTGGTGGTCGGCGCCATGTTCAATTTCCTGCTCGGCAAGCTGATTGCCACTACGGGCCTGAGTGGAACCGACCGGCTTTTTGGTGCATTATTCGGCGCGCTGAGAGGTCTGACGATTGTGATTGTTGCCGTCATCATCGCGCGATTTACGCCGTTTCCGGGGGATCCCTGGTGGCAGGAATCGCGGTTGCTGCCGGAGTTTGAACGGCTGGCCGCCTGGGCGGTGACGCAGTTTCCCGAGTCCTTGCAGGCTTACGTGCCTGCCGATAAAACGGAGTCAGAGTAGTTATGTGCGGAATTGTTGGGATTTTTGGTCGAACGCCTGTTGCCGCTCGCCTCTACGATGCGATGACCATCCTGCAGCATCGCGGCCAGGACGCTGCCGGGATGACGACACTCATTGACGGGCGTATGCGTTCGGCTCGGGGAATCGGCCTGGTCCGGGATGTTTTTGGCGAGCATTCAATGGTCGGGCTCAATGGCAATGTCGGTATCGGTCATGTGCGCTATCCCACCGCCGGCCTGGATCGCCCGGATGAAGCCCAGCCAATCTATGTCAACTCGCCTTTCGGAATTGCATTGGGTCATAACGGTAACCTGATCAATTCCGACCGCCTCAGCGATGAGCTGTTTGCCGAAGACCGACGCCATATCAACACCGAGTCTGACTCTGAAGTCCTGCTCAATTGCCTGGCTCACGAGCTCGCACGGCACGCCGGCAACCGAATTGATCCCGAAGCCGTCTTTTCCTCGGTTGACGGTGTTCATCGACGCTGCCGCGGCGGCTACGCGGCAGTGGCGCTGATCGCCGGCGTCGGACTGCTGGGTTTTCGCGATCCGCATGGCATCCGCCCGGCGGTGCTGGGGCAGCGGGAGACCGTCGATGGCATGGAATACATCATTGCTTCGGAGTCCGTCGTGCTGGATATCCTGGGATTCCAGCTGATCTCCGACCTGGCCCCTGGTGAAAGTGTCCTGATTACGCTGAATGGTGAAATCCATCGTCACGCCAGCCCGGAGGCACGTCCGCACACTCCGTGTATTTTTGAATACGTGTATTTCTCCCGCCCCGACTCGCTGATCGATGATCTGTCGGTCTACAAGGTCCGGCTGCGCATGGGTGAAGCCCTGGCAGAGAAGATTCTGCGGGTCTGGCCCGACCACGACATTGATGTGGTGATACCCGTGCCCGACACCAGCCGCACGGCCTGCCTGCCGCTGGCTCACATGCTGGGGGTAAAGTACCGGGAAGGTCTGATGAAGAATCGTTACATAGGTCGCACCTTTATCATGCCGGGCCAGGAGGAACGGGCGCGCTCGGTGCGCCGCAAGCTCAACACGATCGCACTGGAATTCAGAAACAAGAATGTCCTGCTTGTCGACGATTCCATCGTTCGGGGCACGACGTCGAAGCAGATCATCCAGATGGCCCGCGAGGCCGGGGCGAAAAAGGTTTACCTGGCTTCGGCTTCTCCCCCGGTTCGCTACCCCAATGTCTATGGTATCGACATGCCCGCCGCGAGCGAACTGATTGCGGCTGGTCGCACCGATCAGGAGGTTTGTGAGCGGATCGGTGCGGACAGGTTGATTTATCAGGACCTCGATGCGCTGGAAAACGCTGTGCGCGGCAAGAACCGCAAGCTGGCCGGGTTCGACAGTTCATGCTTCAGTGGAAAATACGTCACAGGACTGGAAGAAGGCTACCTGGAGCATTTGGAAGCCCGCCGCTCCGATGCCGCCCGCATGGAGCGTCGAACAGTAGCAGGTTAGTCTCAGCATTCCGGCCCTGTCTCGCTTGAAGAAAAAGAAAATTTCACCACGGAGGCACAGAGGTCACAGAGGAAGAGCAAGATAAATTATTGATTTTTATAAATCTATTTTCTCTGTGTCTCTGTGCCTCCGTGGTGAGTCTGATTTTGTTTGTAACTTTGTGGTTCAATTACTGGCCGCCGTTCACTGGTCATCGACGGTAAACAGTGAATGATGCGGGCATGACGACTACTGCCCTTGTCTGGTTGCGCCGGGATTTACGGCTTTCCGATCATCCAGCCCTTGACCTTGCCTGCCAGGAGCATGATCGGGTCATGCCGGTCTATGTCGATGATCCAGAAGCCGAAGGTGCCTGGTCGGCAGGCGCTGCCTCGCGCTGGTGGCTGCATCATTCGCTGGCCAGTCTTGATGGGCGCCTGCGCGAACGGGGCAGTCGCCTGGTCATTGCCCGCGGTGAAAGCGGTAGTGAACTCGTCCGGCTGGCGAGCGAGACCGGTGCCGGTTCGGTGTACTGGAACCGGCTATACGAACCGGCGCTGGTCGCGCGAGACACGGCGTTGAAACAGCGGTTGACAGACTGCGGGCTTCGAGCACGCAGCTGCAAGGGCGCGCTGTTGTTCGAGCCCTGGGAAATCCTCAAGGGCGATGGCAGTCCCTACGGTGTATTCACGCCTTATTGGAAGCAGTGGCAGAAAAACTGGCGTCCGCCCGAAAGCCATCCCGAGCCTGAGCAGTTGCGCGGCCCGGAAAGCTGGCCGGCCGGTGTCAGCCTTGATGAACTGGTACTGCTGCCGCGCCAAGACTGGGTGAGCAGCATTGCCTGTCACTGGCAACCGGGCGAGCTCGGCGCACGCCAGCGCCTTGATGCTTTCGTCGACCTGGCCGCGTCTTCCTACCGCGAGGGACGTGATCTCCCGGGCTGTGACGGTACATCCCGCCTGTCGGCTCACTTGCACTTTGGCGAGATCTCGCCCGGGCGGGTCGCCAGTGCGCTGAACGAGGCCGGCGATTTGCCGGCTGGCGAAGGGCGTCTGGCATTTTTACGCGAGATGGCCTGGCGCGAGTTCTCGACGTACCTCCTATACCATCACCCGCATCTGGCGAACAAACCGCTGCAAGAGCGCTATTTGGCTTTTCCCTGGCGTGAACCCGGCGATTACGCGGACGATCTGAAGGCCTGGAAACGCGGTCGCACCGGCCTGCCGCTGGTTGATGCCGGCATGCGTCAGTTATGGCAAACCGGCTGGATGCACAATCGGGTACGCATGATCGTCGCCTCGTTCCTGACCAAGAACCTGCTGATCCCATGGCAAGAAGGTGCGCGTTGGTTCTGGGACGCTCTGGTGGACGCCGATCTTGGCAATAATACCCAGGGGTGGCAGTGGACCGCAGGCTGCGGGGCCGATGCCGCGCCCTATTTTCGAATCTTCAACCCGGTTTTGCAGGGACGGAAGTTCGACCCGGACGGTGATTATGTCCGGCGCTGGTGCCCCGAATTGGCGCAGCGGCCTGCCAGTCGGATTCATCACCCCTTGAGACAGGGTGAGTCGGTTGGCGATTATCCCCGGCCGATCGTTGACCTCATGGGCAGCCGAGA
Organism: Wenzhouxiangella sp.; assembly: GCA_041747995.1. GTDB lineage: Bacteria > Pseudomonadota > Gammaproteobacteria > Xanthomonadales > Wenzhouxiangellaceae > Wenzhouxiangella. The sequence continues at coordinate 67,055 of JBGTEC010000038.1, read as the reverse complement.
GCGTGCCCTCGAGGCTTACACGACGATCCGCAACAGCTGAATCAGGCGCCCGGCCGGTGGTGATAGCACCAATGCCAGGGCTCCCAGGCAATCTTGTGTCGATTGTTGCGGGGGTAGCTTTCCTTGAAGCCATAAATGCCGGCGTTGGATTTGAGCCACTTGTAGGCTTTTGACTCGCCGAAGGCCTCATCCAGGGGCTTTGTGCCAGGAGAGGTCACATCGATTGCCTGGCCGCCATGGTGCTCACTGTACCCCGGTGCGGCGGAAACCGACAAAATCTTGTTGATCGGTTGTCCCTCTTCCAGTTTGCGCCGGAACAGATTGGCCTGGTAGGCAATGCCGCGAAAGGCCGATACCAGCTGCAGCTCGACACCATGACCTGCAGCCGAGGTCTGCATACGAGTCCAGGCAGTTGCCGAAGAAGGGTTGAGACGCTGATCGCGGTTGAAGATGTCACGGCCGACTGGTACCAGCATTTTCGCCTCCGGAATCAGGCGCATGCGATGCTTGAGGCCGTAGTCCTGGGGAATGCCAAGTTCATCGAGCAATTTGATCAGTTCCTGGAACTCGGGCTGTGCCGAGTCGAGCAGGTTCTTTTCGACCAGGCGCGTCGAGCCGGAATCGTCGTTATCCTGCGGCTTGTAGCCCATGGACTCCATGAAGCCCCCAACCTGCTTTTTCACCTGGCAACTCAGCTTGCGCGCCCCGAATGACTGGGCCAGTTGCTCGACGGCCTTGAACAGTTGTCTTGGCGTGTCGGGCGAGGCGGTTTCCGGATCGAGATAGCACGCCAGTATCTGGCTGTGATCAAGATCGACCGCAGTCAGGCCAGCCAGGCGATTTCCACGCGTGGCCAGGATCAACGACTGGTCTGGAATGAGGCTGGCCAGATGGTGATCGATATTCACAGGCCGCTTGCTCCCGCCCATCATGTCGGGAAGCTGGTTTTCGATCAGCTTGGCCAGCGTTGGGATCTCTGCGATTCTTGCAGGTCGAACTTTGATGCCTTCGTTCATACACGCTCCGGCGGTTTTTTCAAAACGCCCTGATTTATTCTCCGATTTTCACCCCCTTAGGAGACAGGCGACAACTTCTTTCATCGAAATGCATCGTGCTATATTGCGGGCATGATGCCAAGTCCTTTGACGTACTGGCTACAGCAAATTGTCATCTCGGCTTGTCTGCTGGCGTCTATTCTACTACTAACACTGGCGCCTGCTCGACTTGTTCTGGCTCCTTTATGGCCGTGGCCGGTCGAGGAGGTGATCGTGGCGGCGGAAGATACGCGTTCCGGCGAGCGGGTTTTTGTTCGCGCTGATACCTCGGCCAGGTCAGGGTACGCGGATGTGGCGCGTGATCGGCCGTTGACCCTGGTGGGCGTTGAACGGACTGGACAGTCAATCCTCTACGGTTTTATCGCTGGCATTCGCCCCGAACCCAACGGCGAACTGCAGACCGCCCCGGGCTCGGCCGACCTGGTCCGCTCCAGTGCGGATCCGGCACTGCCGCATGAGGCCTTGCTGGTGCTGATCAACGCGAATGAAACTTCGACCGAGGTGCCTTTGGCAGAGGTTTCTCACCTCTACCTTCCCAATCGGATGCCTCTACACAGTCGTTGGGCATTGCTCTGGAAACGGCTCGGTCCCGTTTGGCGCGAGCGACGCAACCAGCCTGAAAAAGAAGTCGACGGGATTTCGGAGAAGCACTAGTGGCCACTAGAATGCTCGAACGCTGGCGATATCCGGAGCAGCCGTGACGGCCATGACCAGTCGATCCACCCCCATTGCCACGCCGGCACACTCGGGCAAACCGTGCCTGAGCGCGGCCAGCAGATGTTCATCCAACGGCATCCGGGGGCGGCCCAAGGCCTGGCGCCGTTTGTTGTCTTCCTCGAAGCGTCTCCGCTGCTCCGGCTCGGAGGTCAGTTCCCGATAGCCGTTGGCCAGCTCGATGGAGCCGAAAAACACCTCAAAGCGCTCGGCCAGTCGGGGGTCGGCCGGGTCCAGTCGGGCCAGGGCGGCCTGGCTGGCGGGATAGCCGTGGATGACCGTAATCATTCGGTCGGGGAATGACGGCTGAACGTATGTTGCAAACAGATAGTCCAGCCTCATGTCGCGGTCACAGTCGGGGCTGAGCGACGGGGTCAGCTCGCGCAGCCTGTCGTCGCTGCAGGTGAGCGGGTCCAGATTGGCAAAAGATTCACGCCATGAAAGAAAGCGCGGCGCACTCGGCGAGTCTTGCTGGTCGGGGAGGCAATGTCTGATCAGCGCGACAGTCTCCTCGGCCAGTTGTCGCCAGCTCCAGTCGACCCGGTACCACTCAAGCAGGGTGAATTCGCTGCGATGGAGTCGGCCATGCTCATTGGCGCGAAAGACCGGACCGAGTTCAAACAGGTCGCCGAAGCCGGCCGCCAGAAGACGCTTGTGGGCGTATTCCGGCGACGTGCGGAGGTAGCCGCGGTCACCGGCAAGTGCCAGGCTGTCGATGTTGGGGTCGGTTATCCCGGATTTTGTGATGACCGGCGTGGTGACTTCCGGCAAGTCCCGGTCGTCAAAGAAACGGCGGATCTGCTGCAGAATGCGCGCCCGTCGGCGCAGGTTGCTGGCCGTGGTGGCGGGTTTCCAGTCACCCATGGTGAATCAGCGACAAGGTCGTCAGCTTCAGGTCCAGGTCCAGTTGGCGTAGTTGCTGTTTCTCGTATTCCAGGTCACGGCGGGTCAGGGGGTTGGCCTCAAGCCAGCCTTTGGGCAGTTGCAGGCGAAGCTTCCTCTCTTTCCCGCCGAGAGCGAAATCAGGTGTATTGCTATCCGAACGCGCGCGGCACAGGGCAATGCCGAGCCTCAGCAATGCAAGCAGGCATCGGGCCGGTTGGTGCAGCCGCGAGGGCAGGGTATCGAGCGCGGCGGGCGCAATGCGCCCCCGCTGCAGGCGGCATACGGCGGTCATGAACTGCTGCTCCTGACGGCTGAAGCCGGGCATGTCGGCATTGGTGAGGATATAGGCCGTATGCAGGGGGTAGGCTTCATGCGCTATTGCCAGACCGACCTCATGGAGGCGGCAGATCCAATGCAGCAGATCGGCATGAATGGGCTCCAGGTACCAGTCTTCGGCGACCTGTTCGAAGGTGGTCATGCTCCAGTCACCGACCCGGGCAGCCTGCGCGGAATCGACCTGATAGCGATCGGCCATCGACTGGACGGTCTGGTCTCGGGGGTCACGGTGTTCCAGGCGTCCGAGCAGGTTATAGAGCAGGCCCTCGCGCAAGGCAAAGGGCGATACTTCGAGCTTGTCGATACGCAGCGCATCCATGACGGCTTCCAGAATCAGGACGCCACCGGCAATCACGGGTTGTCGTCGCTCGGACAGGCCTTCAAGTCGGATCCGATCAACCGATCCGGCCTCGAGCAATCTGGCCTTGACCAATTCAATGCCACCCCGGCTGATCGCGTCGGTCGTCGTGTCCGGAGTCAGCTTCTGGATAATGCTCGCCACGGCGCGCACCGTTCCTGAAGCGCCGACCGCCTGATTCCAGCCGAAAGCACGGAAGCGAGCACCATACTCCAGAAGCTCGGCTCGTATGTCGTGGCCACCGTTTTGCCAATTCTGCAGGCTGATTCTGCCGCCTGGGAATGCTGATCGCCCAAGGCTCACGCAACCATAAGGCAGGCTTTCGGCCAATTCGGGCAGCAAGGTGTCGCCAATGACGATTTCGGTTGACCCGCCACCAATGTCAACTACCAATCGGCGACCACCGCTGGGCGCGGTCCCCTGGCCGACGCCGAGGTAAACCAGACGGGCTTCCTCTCGACCACTGATGATGTCGACTGGGCAGCTGAGCGCGGTTTCGGCAACCACCAGGAAGGCTGCCGGGTTGCGCAGACTGCGAAAGGTCTGCGTGCCGACCGCCCGCAAGTGCGATTCCGGAATGCCCCGGATGCGTTCGCCGAAGCGGGCCAGGCTGGCCAACGCATTTTCCCGTACCTGCGGATCCAGTTGGCCTTGCTCGTCGAGGCCGCCTGCCAGGCGGACCATGTCCTTGAGCCGATCGATGATGCGCAGCTCACCGTGTTCGTACCGGGCCACGACCATATGGAAGCTGTTGCTGCCGAGGTCAATGGCGGCGTAGAGCTGGCGATCAGGCATCGATCGCTCGCTGCATCAGTATTTCCTGGGCCGAGAGCGCCTGCTCACCACCTTTCGGTCGATCGAGGATGTAGTCGCCGTCGGCGTACAGCTCCCAGGCCTGGATGTTGTCTTCAAACGCCAATTCAATGCTTTCATGAAAAACGCGCCGGGCGTCCTTCGGTCTAGTGATCGGAAAGCAGGCTTCCACTCTTTGAAACAGATTGCGTTCCATCCAGTCGGCGCTGGAGGCATAGGTTTCCGGCTGGCCATCGTTGGCAAAATGGTAAACCCGGCTATGCTCGAGAAAACGGCCGAGGATCGAACGGACCCGGATGTTTTCCGACAGGCCCGGAACCCCCGGCCGCAGGCAGCAGATGCCGCGTACGACCAGTCTGATCTGAACGCCGGCCCGCGAGGCCCGATAAAGGGCGTGAATGATGCCTGGCTCGGTCAATGCGTTCATCTTCGCGCTGATGATGGCGGATTTGCCGCTGGCCGCGTTGGCTGTCTCGCGCTCGATTCGCTCGAGCAGAAAGTTGTAAAGATCGAACGGTGATTGAACCACTTTATTCAGCGACCGAACCTGGCCCAATCCTGACAATTGCTGGAAAATCCGGTGAACGTCCTGGGCCAGGTCGGGATCGGCCGACAGCAGGCTCCAGTCCGTATAGGTCTTGGAAGTCCCCTGGTGATAATTACCAGTGCCCAGGTGAATGTAGCGGTGAAGCCGGCCGCGTTCGCGGCGTACCAGCAGCATCATCTTGGCGTGGGTCTTGTGTCCGACCACGCCATAAACGACCTGGACGCCGGCTTCCTGGAGCCGGGTCGCCAGGGTGATGTTGGCTTCCTCGTCAAAGCGGGCTCTCAACTCCACGATGACGGTAACATCCTTGCCGGCCCGGGCGGCCTCGATCAGGAGGCCGACCAGAACCGAGTCGGCGCCGGTACGGTAAAGCGTCTGCTTGATCGCCAGCACATCCGGGTCGCTTGCAGCCTGGCGCATCAGGTCGACGACCGGCTGAAAGCTGTCGTAGGGATGGTGCATCAGTCGGTCACGTCGCCGGATGGCAGCAAACAGATTGCCGGTCGGCAGCAATGCCTTGGCCGTTGCCGGTTGAAAAGGTGCGTGCTTGAGATCCGGCCGGTCGGCCAGGTCACAGATGGCGCTCATGCGATTGAGATTGACCGGCCCGTCACAATGATAGGTATCGGCCTCATCGATGCCGAACTTGCTGGAGAGAAAGCGCGCGATCTCTTCAGGGCAATTGGTGGCAACCTCGAGGCGGACCGCCTCCGCGAAGCCGCGTTCCATCAGTTCGCCTTCCAATGCGCGTGCCAGGTCTTCGATTTCCTCTTCATCCACGAACAGCTCGCTGTTGCGTGTGACGCGGAACTGGTAGCAGCCACGGATCTTCATGCCCGGGAACAGCTCGCCGATAAAGGAATGCAGAACCGACGAAAGGAAGACGAAGTCATCCGGGCCACGCGCATAACTTTTCGGTATTCGTATGATGCGGGGCAAGGACCGGGGGGCCCGCACAAGGGCCATGCCACTGTCCCGGCCGAATGCATCTGGGCCTTCCAGCGCTACTGCAAAATTCAGGCTCTTGTTGAGAATCCGGGGAAAGGGGTGGGCCGGGTCAAGCCCCAACGGGCTCAGGACCGGCATCAGTTCCTGTCTGAAGTGACGATGCAGCCAGTGGCTCTGGCGCTGCGTCCATTCCGACCGGCGCAGTATTCGTATGCCCTGGCGAGCCAACTCAGGTGTCAACTCTTCATTCATCACGCGGTACTGTTCTGCAACCATTTCCACGACGGCTTCGCGAATGGCTTCCAGGATCGCCCCCGGGGTCAGTCCATCGGGAGCCGGCTGAATCGCGCCATGCTGAAGGCGCTGTCGAACCGAAGCGACCCGCACTTCGAAGAATTCATCCAGATTGGTACAGGAAATACAGAGGAATCGAAGCCGCTCGAGCAGTGGTATCTGGCTGTCGCGGGCCAGCTCCAGTACGCGGCGGGTGAAGCTGAGAAGGCTCAGTTCGCGATTGAACAGTAACTCCGGCGGGCTCACGTCTTCCTCGTGCCAGCTCGACAATCGCGACGCTTGCTGGCTGACATGAACAGTCGACGCCTTTTCTGAGTCATTCATGGTGTCGGGCGGCTGAAAGAGTGCGCTGACACTGTAGCTGAAAAACAGCCTGCATTGAATGAATGTTCGCTGACAGCTCGACTTAGCGGTTTCTTGAGGCCGTGCGCAATTGCTCCGAGCGTAGCTCGATCAATCGGGCGTTGATCCGCGCTCGCTGATAGTAATCCAGATCCATGCGATCGTTCAGGCGTTCAAGTTGCACGATGGCTTCTGAGACGCCACCACGGAGATAGTAGCTGTCGGCAACCGCTTCGGCCGCGCGGACGCTGTCTCCGACGCGATCGGCCGCTCGAGCGTAAAGCTCGGTCATGCGCAGATCGAGTGGGTCGCTTTGTAGGTGGCGGCGAAGAACTTCAACAGCACGAGCGGCATGTGTGGGATCGCGATCGTGCATCAGGGTTTGAGCGTACTGCGTCGTGACCATCTGGCTGCCGGGAAAGTGACGATAGAGCTCACTCAGTATATCCAGCGCCTCGTCCGTCCGTCTTTGCGCCACAAGCAATTCGGCTTCCAGCAGACGGTAAATCTGGCGATCGGGATCGGCCGACAACAGCGATTGCAACGTCTCGGCAGCCTGGTCAAATTGCCCGGACTTCATCAGTGCAAGCACCAGGCCGTAGCGCATGGCCTCAGGCGGACGCTGCTCGCGTTCCAGTCTGTTTCTGAACCAATCCTGGTTCTGCTCCTGACGATCACTCATCAGGACCCGCAGGCGCGCCTGGACAAAATGAAAGTCGAGCCCGGATCGTTGTTCACGCCGGACCAGTGACCCGGCACGGCTGCGTGCCTCGGCAACCCGGTTGACGGTCAATGGGTGCGTGCGCAGGTATTCAGGCGGACCCTGGCCCATGGACCGACCATGTACGTTCAGGCGCTCGAAAATCCGGGTCATGCCGTGCGGGTCATAGCCGGCCCGTCCGAGCAGACCGAGGCCGATCCGGTCAGCCTCGGCTTCCGCCTGACGCGTGTGGTTGATCTGGAATTGTTGCGCCAGGCCCATGCCACCCATGACGAGAGCCTGGGTGGCCTCGGGGTTGCCAGCCGCGCCGGCCGCGATCGCCAGTCCCAATGTGGCCAGCATCATCGGAAAGGAAACCTGCTGCTGGTTTTCGAGTCCGCGCGCCAGGTGATCCTGAGTGATGTGAGCGATTTCATGCGCAACCACGCCAGCGACTTCACTTTCATCCTCGGCCAGCAGGATAAAGCCGGCATTCAGGCCGATGACGCCCGCGACGCTGGCAAAAGCGTTGATGCTGGAGTCGCGCATGACGAAAAAATGGAAGTCTGCCCTCGGGCGGGATGACTGCGCCACCAGGCGAAACCCCATGTCCTCGAAATAGTCTCGAATCATCGCGTCTTCGACCAGGAGATTATTCGCCCGCATGTAACGCTCGAAATCCCGGGCGAACGTCTGCTCTTGCTCGGCGGTCAGAACACGTGTGGCGGTTCCTCCCATATCGGGAAGCAGAATGCCGTCCTGAGCCGCCACCGTGCTGGCAAACAGTGCAATAATCAGGCTCAGACCGATTTTCAATGCGGTTTTTCTCATGAGTACCTAGACCTGAATTGACGGACGATGGTTCATTATTCTGGTAGACAGATATCCAGACTGCGGGGCTCGCGGCAGCGTCGCTTGACAAGGTCCCTGACACTGCCGGTGTCACGCCAGCTGCCATTCTACGACGAGCGCGTACCATGAATGTTGAAAAACCTGATGTAGCCGTTCAGCATCTGGCTGTACTAATACGTGCCATCCCCGGCAGTCGGCAGGCCGATCGGGCTGCCCTGATAGTCGCTCGCATGGCGGACCGGGCCACGGCCCCGATTCTTGTGTTCTTTCATGGGCCAGGCGTTATGTTGGCGGCCGTCGCGGACAGTGAATGGGCATCAATTGCTCGCAGTGGATCTGTCTGTCTGCAGGTATGTGAAGCATCCTGGCAGCGTCGCTGCATCGAGCCACCGCTTGCGCCATTCGGTGTTTCCAGCCTGGTACAATTCTGGCACCGGGCGGTGGACGCTGAAACCGTCATGAGTTTTGGATCCGATGATGGCCGGTAACGCCTTCCTTGTCCGCATTCGATCGGCGCCGGATGAGGTCGGGAGCATCGAGATGCTCGAGCTCATCCTGGCCGGGGCCAGCCTGGAAGCTGACCTGACCGTCCTGTTTGAAGGTCTGGGCGTTGACCATCTGCGCGCTCCCTGGGCAAAGATGTGGCGGCAACTGACTGACTATGAGCTGGCAACCCTCTGGATGCGCGCCGAAGCCGGCGAACCCGTGTCCGTTGATTTACCGGTTCGCCGGGTTGGTGGTGATGAGCTTGATGAGCTGAGCAAAGGCAGGAGTTGCCTCGACCTATGACGCAACCGGGTGGTGACCAGCTGTTGTCTGCCAGCGGACAGCAAATCGAGCTGGACGCCGATGGCCACCTGGTCCGGTCGGAACAATGGAGCCCGGATGTCGCTCGGGCATTGGCTCGTTGCGACGGCGTCGAGCTCGGATCCGATCACTTGTGGCTGATTGAATTCGTGCGCCGCTACCACCACAACTATGGCACGCCGCCGCTGATGAGAGTGGTTGTGGCCGAAATGCGCCGCAAGCACGATGATTCCTCGTTGGGCAGTCGAGAGGTCTACCGATTGTTCAGCGAAAACCCTGTTCGCCAGGCTTGCAAATACGGTGGTCTGAGCAAGCCAGCCTGGTGTATCTGAAAACAATATCTTTTTTTGAGGATGACCAATGAATCAGCCTGAAATCATCATGTACTCGACAGCCTCGTGCCCCTACTGCGTGGCGGCTCGTAACCTGTTGCAGTCGAAGAACGTGAAATGGACCGAGATCTCGTTGAATGCCCAACCTGAGATGCGGGCCGAAATGATGGAACGCGCAGGGCGCCGGACGGTGCCCCAGATTTTTGTCGGCGATACCCACGTCGGCGGATACGACGATCTCGATGCGCTGAATCAGGAAGGGGCGCTTGATCGTTTGCTGGGGGTTGGGGGCTGAAAAACGCTCGAACCCCGCTATAATGGCCGGCTGACTCTCAAGTTTCTTCCAAGGACCCCCTGTGACCCAGCAAATAACCGTAATTCGCGGCGACGGTATCGGCCCCGAGATCATGGACGCCACCCTGCGCGTGCTCGACACGCTGGATGCGGGCCTGGGCTATGATTTTCAGTTGGCCGGCCTCGCGGCGCTGGAACAGAGCGGAGAGTTGCTTCCTGAGGCCACCCTGGCATCGATCAAGGCCAACCGCGTTGCCCTCAAGGCGCCGCTGACCACGCCGGTTGGTGGCGGCTTCAAGTCACTCAATGTGGCATTGCGCAAGCATTTTGACCTGTACGCCAACGTCCGCCCGGCCATCAGTTTCAAGGGGACACGTTCGCGATACACCGACATCGATCTGATCACGGTTCGCGAAAACACCGAAGGCGCCTACCTGGCCGAAGGTGCGTTCACCGCCGCGGACGGATCGCGAGCCGAGTCGAAGATGGTAGTGACGCGGGTTGGCTGTGAGCGGGTTGTCCGCTTCGCTTTCGAATTGGCCAGACGGTCCGGCCGACGCAAGGTGACCGCCGTCCACAAGGCCAACATCCTCAAGGATGTGACCGGCATGTTTCTCGATGTGGCCCGTGATGTCGCCAGCGAATTCAAGGGCATCGAATTCAGCGACATGATTGTCGACAATGCCTGCATGCAGCTGGTCATGCGTCCGGAGCAGTTCGATGTCATCGTGACGACAAACCTGTTCGGCGACATCATTTCGGACCTGTGCGCGGGGCTGGTTGGCGGTCTGGGCCTGGCCCCTGGCGCGAACATAGGCAAGGAGGCAGCCATGTTCGAAGCGGTCCACGGCTCGGCACCGGACATTGCCGGCCAGGGAATCGCCAATCCGTGCGCCCTGTTGCTGGCGGCGACCCAAATGCTTGAGCATATCGAGCAGCACGACAATGCGCGGCGTTTGCGCGCCGCCATCGCCGAAACGATCGAAAGCAGCGATCGCACCACGCCCGACCTGGGCGGCAGCGGCACCACGAAAGATTTTACCGATGCGATCTGTGAGCGTCTCGGCTGAATCAGCGCCTGGTCGATTTCGATTCCGAATCAAGACCAAACGGCAGCATGGCCAACTGACCTGAGCGCGGCTGCCAGCATCGGGCAATGCGGATCTGCAGCCATTCGATAGCCGAATCAACGGCCTCATCCAGGCCCTGGCCACGCGCCAGGCAGGCGGTAATGGCGGCTGACAAGGCACAGCCGGTGCCATGAATGCTGTACCTTGAGCGAGGATGGCTGAAAACCCGCCTGCTGTTTGCAGTCACCAGCAGATCCTCAACGCGGTCCCCGCTCGCATGCCCGCCCTTGATCAGAACAGCAGTGCAGCCGAGGGCCAGTATTCTGTCGGCCAGCTTGTCAGGGGAGGTTGTGCTGCTCAGGCCGGTGAGAACTGCTGCTTCCGGAAGGTTCGGCGTCACCAGGGTCGCCAACGGCAGCAGTTGGTTGATCAGGACCTGCTCCGCATCACGGTCGAGCAACCGTGCGCCGCTGGTGGCGATCATCACGGGGTCAACGACAAGTCGCACACCAGTGCCGGGCCGGAACCCGGCTGCGACAGCTTCGATGATTCCGGCGTTGGCCAGCATGCCGGTTTTGGCTGCGGTAATCGGGAGGTCGTCCAGTACTGCGCGAAGTTGAGCCTTGACCAGGCGAGCGCTCAAAGGCGCCATGTCATGTACGCCCAGGGTGTTTTGAGCGGTAACCGCAGTCAGCACGCTGGCAGCCTCAACCCTGAGGCTTGTCATGGTCTTGATGTCAGCCTGTATGCCAGCTCCTCCGGAGGAGTCGGATCCCGCGATGGTGAGCCCGTTATATACTTGTGACTCGGCTTGCCCGGTGTGGCTCATTTGCAACACTCCGTTATCTTCGAAAAGTGTAGAAATTTCAAGTAATTGGCGTCAAGCGGTCGGTGGTGATAAAAAAACAGCGATGAAACGTTGTATTTATGCCAAGCGCCGGATTAAAATTGATCCTGGGATTTCCTAAAAGATCACGATACCAACAAGTGAAGTTGAGGCGCGCAATACCCTTATTGGCCATGTCCTTGCTCCTGGCGGCGCAGGCTCAGGCGTCGATGCGCGTGTCTCATGGCCTGCCGGGAATGTCCTATACGGGGATGTCCTGGTTCATGGTGGCGTTCGAGCTGGGGCCGTGGGATGAATATCTCATTCATGAGCTGACACCGAGTCTGGAACGCCTGACCAGCGACCAGGTGCCACGGGTATCCTGGCTGCATCTGGATGAGCGGTTGATCATACCCGACTTCGCCGCCTCTCTGATGGTTCGGGCTCGGACGCCGATGGCCTTTTCGCTGTATCAGCAAAATGCTTCGCTATTGACTGAGAGCTCCGTCGGCCTGACGGCCAACGGAAAGATGCGATTCGAGCAATCGCTGCTGGTACCGGGAATTACCCACCAGGTATCTGATCACAGCTCAGTGACCGTATCGGCCGTTCTGGCGACGCAGCGCTTCGGTACTGGCGACCTCAATCTGAACGAGACCAGCGATCCGGCTGAAATACGGTCCAGGGGGTTGTTTCAGCCTCAAGGGCACAGTGAAGTGGCCCAGGGCGCAGGCGTCCGTCTGGCATTCAGCAATGACCTGCTGCCCAACCTGACTCTGGAGGCCGCATACCAATCCAAGATCGATATGGCCGAGTTTGCCTCGCTGCAGGGGTTTCACGGCAGCGAGGCGGAATTTGACATTCCTTCCCGAGTCAATCTGGGCATGCGGTTTCACGTTTCTGAACGCGCATCGCTGAGCCTGGGTATGGCGCAAATCTTTTACAGCGAAGTTGGCGCATTTCCAAGCCGCACTCTGCCGGCACGCTTCAACGCCTTGCTCGGCGACAGCACCAGCCCGCAGTTCGAGTGGGAAGACCTGCTGGTTTACAGCATCGGCTGGCGGTGGCGGCATGAAAGCGATTTTTCCTTCTACCTTGATTATCGGACCCGTTCGCAGCCCCTGCCCAGTTCGTCTGTGCTTGCCGCGGCGCTGGGTCCGGAACTGGCAAAAAATGCTTTGCTGGCCGGGGTGTCCAAGGGCCTGGGTGCGCGAATGCAACTTCAACTGTCTGCGGCATACGCCCCACCCGAGTTTGCCTTTGGCGGCAACGTCCTGGGTATCGTTTCCGATAAGCTGGATCAGGGCCTGGAAGTTCAGGCGATGATCAAGTTCGGTTTCTGACGCTGCGGCGTGCGGTGGCCGTCCGGCCACCAGTGGATGACTGCCGAAACGTGCGCGATCGTCGGCAGACCGTATAATCGTCAACAATGATTACTCGCATCAGCCACTGGTTCCATCGTAACTTCTCAGACCCACAGGTGGTCATACTTGCCCTGTTTCTTGTTCTGGGTGTCGCGGTCGTCGTGCTTTTTGGCCGGATGCTCACCCCGGTTGTGGCCAGCCTGATTATCGCCTACCTGCTGGAGGGCGCCGTTCAGCGCCTGGAACGCTTTGGCGTGCCGCGGCTGATGAGCGTCATCACCGTATTCACCGCGTTCATGGCAACCCTGTTCTTCCTGATTTTTGGTTTGCTGCCGATGCTGACGCGCCAGTTGGCCGCTATCGTCCAGCAGCTTCCCAGCTATATCGCCAGAGCCCAGGAATGGCTTGCGACGCTGCCTGAACGCTATCCGCAGATCGTTGCGCCGGCAGCGGAGCCTGATCCGGTTATTGCGCCGCTGCCGCATTTTCCCGAAAATGGCACGATAGTGGCAGATGAGGGTGAGCGTCAATTGGCTTTGATTTCCGAAGAGCAGCTCTCGAGGATGCTGGACAATCTCGGGACCGAGTTGGTCAGCTATGGCGCTACGCTGGTGTCCCTGTCAGGCGTGATGGGCGTGGTCAGCCTGCTGATCTTTCTCGTTCTGATGCCGGTCCTGGTGTTTTTCTTCCTCAAGGACAAGCGTGTTCTGATCGACTGGCTGGCTCGCTACATGCCGCGCGACCGGGCCCTGGTCACCAGTGTCTGGCAGGAAGTCGACGCCCAGATTGGCAACTACGTACGGGGCAAGGTGGTCGAGATTCTGATCGTCTGGGTCGTGACCTATTTTGTATTCGCCCTGCTTGGTCTGCCGTTTGCCATGCTGCTGTCCATGCTGGTCGGCTTTTCAGTGATCATTCCCTATATCGGTGCGGCGGTCGTGACCATCCCGGTTGCACTCGTGGCTCTCGTGGCGTTTGGTCTGAGCGCGGCTTTCTGGTGGGTCATGATTGCCTACGCGGTGATCCAGGCCCTGGACGGCAATGTGCTGGTGCCCGTTTTGTTCTCCGAAGTGGTCAACCTGCATCCGGTCGCCATCATTACTGCCGTGCTGGTCTTTGGCGGCATCTGGGGGTTTTGGGGCATCTTCTTTGCAATCCCACTGGCAACGCTGGTCAATGCGGTATTACGGGCCTGGCCGCGGGCACGAGGGGATTCGGAGCAGGACACCGAGCCCCTCATCGTCAAGGAGAATTAGCGTGCTGCCGCATTCCGACCTGATCGGTTGGGACCGCTGTAGCAGCCGCCGTTTCGTGTTCCTCAAGCGATCGCTGGATCCGGCCACTGGCGAGGTGCTGCTTGGGTACGAACTCGATGGCATCCGGCTGGAGGAGCGGATCGATCTGCCGGCTTCAAATATCGACCTGGATTCTTGCCGTTTGCAGGCGATTGAAGGCGCGCTTGACTTGCTGCACTGGACCGCAGCGATCAGTTACTGGAAAGCTGGTTGCCCACCGCGAATCGAATTCACGGGCACGGCGCCTGATCCCTGGCAGGCTGCCTGGCTGAGTCGACTGTACCGGCAGGGCCTGGCTGAATTTGCCTGGACCAATGACATTGACGCGTCACAATGGCCGGATTTTCCCGCCGTGGCTGGCGAAGCGGGCGAAGCGGTCGTGGCCGGGCTGGCACAGCGGACGCTGGTGCCGATGGGTGGCGGCAAGGATTCGCTGGTTGCCTGGTCTCGCCTGCAAAAGATGGGTGAGTCGACCGCTTCGGTTCAGATTGGACAGTCCGAGTTGATTGCCGGGCTCGGTAACCGGCTTGCCGGCAAGCACTGGATCATCGGCCGGCGGATCGATCCGACCCTGGGCCTGCTCAATCGCCAGGGGGCGTGGAATGGCCATGTGCCGGTGACGGCAATCAATTCAGCCATCCTGGTGCTTGCCGCCCTGATACTCGATTATGACGCTGTTGCCTTTGCCAACGAGCGGTCGGCCGACGAGCCAAGCCGGACCGATCAGCAGGGCCGGTCGGTCAATCACCAATTTTCAAAATCGTTCGAATTTGAACTGATGCTCAGCGAGTGGATCCGGCGCTTTATCGCCACGGACTTGTGCGTCTATTCCCTGCTGAGGCGCGATCGCGAGTTGAGCATCTGTCGAGAATTTGCCGATCTGTCGGATTTTCACGACCGTTTTTCCTCATGCAACCGCAACTTTCACCTCGATGGTCCCCGCACTGCGCGCTGGTGTGGGCAATGCCCGAAATGCCACTTCGTTTTTCTGGCCATGGCGCCATTCATGACACCCCCGGACCTGACCGCGATATTCGGTCGCGATTTGCTTGCCGAGCCAGGACAGGTCGAAGGTTTTTGCGCGTTGCTGGCACTGGATGGAAACAAGCCTTTCGAGTGCGTCGGTGAAGCTGACGAGGCCCGTGCGGCGATCGTCGCACTGGCTGCGGATGTACGCTGGTCGAGCCATGTGGTTGTAGCTGCGCTGAATGAGCGCCTTGCCGGTATCCCCGTTCCAGACCTGGATACGCTGTGTCGGCCGCAAGGGCCCCACCTGATCCCCGGGAGGTTGATCCGTGCGGCTTGAGCAGCTATGCCAGCTTCGAATCGGCGTGCTGGGCTATGGCAGGGAGGGGCGCAGTGCCGTATCGGCTCTGCTCGCTTATCATCCCGATGTCGATCTGACTGTGCTGGTGGAGTCCGGCGAAACGCCGGACCAGGCAAGGTATGTCAGCGGGCCGTTCGACGAGCAGTTGCAGAACTACCAGGTTTTGCTGCGTTCCCCGGGCGTGCGGATCAACCACCCGGCGCTGGTCGCCTATCGTAACCAGGGTGGCCTGCTGATCAACCCGGCTTCCATCTGGTTCAGCGAGCGGCCCGAACTCACTATTGCCGGCGTGACCGGCTCCAAGGGCAAGAGCACGACTGCGTCCATTCTGGCCCACTTACTTCGTGGCGCCGGCCGCGATGTGCTGTTGGCCGGTAATATTGGCGTTCCCCTGCTGGACCATCTGAATACCAGAGCCAGCGTCGTCGTTGCCGAATTATCGAGTTACCAGCTGGCCGACTTGCAGGGCAGCCTGAGTCTCGGCATCATGACGCGGCTCTTTGACGAGCATCTGGATTGGCATGGCAACCAGCTTGATTATTTTTTCAGCAAGCTGCGCCTGGCTGACTTGCTCAAGGGCAATCCGCTGGTGATCAACGGCCACGACCCTGTATTGAAGGCTGCAACCATGGCGGTGTCAGGGCGCATCGAAGGTAATCGCTCTCCGGGTTTCCATCGCGGCGGCGATCAGATCTTCCTTGATCAACTGCCACTCGTATCCAGCAAGGAGCTGGCATTGGTGGGGCGGCATAATCTGGATAACGCTGCGCTGGCCATGGAAGCGGCCCACTTGCTGGGCTGTAAACTCGATGTCATTGTCGACGCATTGCGCAGTTTCCGACCGTTGCCACACCGGCTCGAGTTCATCGCGCATGCTCACGGGCGGCGTTGGGTCAACGATTCCATTGCCACCTCGCCACATGCAACACGGGCCGCCCTGGATGCCTTGCAGGCCAAGCCCCTCACCCTGATCGCCGGAGGCCAGGAACGGCCGGCCGACTGGGCGCCGGTAATTGAGTGGTGTCGCGATCATGTCCTCGCCGGACTGGTTGTCCTGCCCGATAACGGTGCCGCGATCGCCCGACGCCTGGTCTCGGAGCGCGCAATCAAGGCAGAGCATGTCCATGCTGTGAGTGACATCAAGGCGGCAATTGATGCAGCCGTCCGCCAAAGTGCTCCGGGCGGCACGGTTTTGCTCTCTCCGGGCGCACCCAGTTTCCCTCACTTTCGTGACTTTGAGCAGCGCGGCGATTGTTTCCGTGCAGCCGTAGCGGCCTACAGGGACCGGTCGACCGCGTAGTCGGCAAGGAGCTCGAGCGCGCGCCGGTCCGGGCTGGCTTCGAGACCGGCCAGGCAGTTTCTCGCTTGTCCGGCCAATTGATGTGCCTGCTCCATGGCCTTGTCCAGTGCCCCGGTCCGTTCCATGATATCTTGCACGTCCCGATAGCGGGTGCTGCCGCCAGATGTGATCATCTCGCGCATGGCCGAATTCTCTTTGGCGGTAGCTAGGCTCATGGCCAGAATGAGGGGCAAGGTTACCTTGCCCTCGGCCAGATCGTCGCCAAGGTTCTTGCCGAGGGCCTCATCGTCAGCGCGATAATCGAGAACATCATCGGTGATCTGGAATGCCTGGCCGAGATAGAGCCCGAACTTCCCGAGTGCCTGGCAGGTATCGCTACCGCGATCGGCAATCAAGCCACCGAGTCGCGCGCTGGCTGCAAACAGGCAGGCCGTCTTGTCCGAAATGACCTGGAAATAGTCGTCAACGCTCAGGTCGGCGTTACCCATCTGCATCAACTGCAGCACCTCGCCTTCGGCGATCGTGTTGGTCGTGTCAGCCAGGATGCCCATGACTTCCAGGCGCTCGAGCTCGACCATCATCTGAAAGCTGCGGGAGTAGAGAAAATCGCCAACCAGGACCGAGGCTGCATTGCCCCAGATGCGATGCGCGGTTTCCTTTCCTCGCCGCCGACTGGATTCATCGACTACATCGTCATGGAGTAGGGTGGCAGTGTGTATGAACTCGATGATCGCTGCCATCTGGACATGTTCGCCGCCACGATAGCCGGAAGCCCGTGCGGCAAGCAGGTGAACGAGCGGTCGCAACCGCTTGCCTCCGCCACCAATGATGTAGGTGCTGATCTGATTGACCAGGGCAATATCCGAACTCAGGCGTCGGGTAATGAGCTCATCGACGGCGCGACGATCAGCGGCGGTCAATTGCATGACCTCGTCGAGATTGGCGGGAAGTGAAGTCACGGAAATATCGTTCATGGCTGACAATTATACGAGCCGTTTTCCTATAGCATCACACGACTTTTTCTCAGAGGGTCCGGGGCGGCCGCTGTGCTAGACTTTGGCCCAGTTTTTCATTCATCCACGAATCGACAGGGAGGCCCGTAGAATATGGCCCGAGGAATCAACAAGGTTATTCTCATCGGCAATCTGGGCGCTGACCCGGAAACCCGCCATACCGCCGGTGGCAACGCCGTCACAACGCTGTCCGTGGCGACTTCCGAGTCCTGGCGTGATCGCCAGAGCGGCGACATGCAGGAAAAGACCGAGTGGCACAAGGTCGTGATGTTCAGCAAGCTGGCCGAGATTGCCGGCGAATATCTGCGCAAGGGCTCCAAGGTCTACATCGAGGGTCGGTTGCAGACACGCAAGTGGCAGGACAAGGATGGCAATGACCGCTGGACGACCGAAATCGTCGCCAACGATATGCAGATGCTTGACAGCAAGGGTGGTGGCAGCGAGCCACTGGAGGACCGGGGTGGCGGCTACGGCGGTTCCGAGGAACCCTCCGGGCGGTCGGGTCAATCCGGCGGCGGCAACCTGGAAGACGATATTCCGTTCTGAGCCATACTCTCTCATGTCTACCATTCTTGTTACCGGCGGGGCCGGTTTTATCGGCAGCAATTTTGTCCGGCACATGCTTGAGACGGTCGAAGGCTGCAAAATTGTTAATCTCGACCTGTTGACTTACGCCGGTAACCAGGAATCCCTGGCCGGCCTTGACGGCGAGTGCTACACATTCAGTCACGGCGATATTGTCGATTCCCAACTGGTCAGTTCACTGCTGGCCAGGCATCGACCTTCCGCCATCGTCCATTTTGCTGCCGAAAGCCATGTTGACCGGTCAATTGATGATCCGGGTGCCTTCATTCGGACCAACGTCAACGGCACCCAGGTCATGCTCGATGCCGCACTGGACTACTGGCGCGATGAGGGCAACCCGGATTTTCGCTTCATCCACGTCTCTACCGACGAGGTCTACGGGACACTGGGGCCGACCGAGGCGCCATTTGGCGAAAATCACCGTTATGCGCCCAACTCACCTTACGCGGCGTCAAAAGCGGCCGCCGACCACCTCGCGCGTGCCTGGCACCGGACCTATGGGCTGCCGGTGATCATTACCAACTGCTCGAACAATTACGGCCCTTACCAGTTTCCGGAAAAATTGATCCCGCTGATGCTGATCAACGCGCTCGAGGGCGAGCGTCTGCCGGTCTACGGTGACGGCCAGCAGCGCCGTGACTGGCTGTTCGTGGGAGACCACTGCAGCGCCATCGAGCGGGTTTTGGCGAAGGGCCGCCCGGGTCGGGTCTACAACATCGGTGGCGACGCCGAGATGAGCAACCTCGAGGTTGTCGGGTTGTTGTGTGATTTGCTGGATGAACGCGTGCCGGGTGATCGGCCTCGACGAGAGTTGCTGGAGTTTGTCGCCGACCGGCCTGGCCATGATCGCCGTTACGCAATCAATGCCACGCGCATACAGGAAGAACTCGGATGGCGCCCCGAGGTGGATTTCGCCGCCGGCCTGGCCGCCACGGTCGACTGGTACCTTGCCAATCGGGACTGGTGGCAGAGAATCCGGGATGGAAGCTACCGGTCGGAGCGGCTCGGTATGGGCCGGTCCGCGAGGGCGCTGCCATGAACCGTTGCGGCATTATTCTGGCCGGCGGTGCCGGAACCCGCCTTTATCCATTGACCCAGGTCATCAGCAAGCAGTTGTTGCCGGTCTATGACAAGCCGATGATCTACTATCCGCTGAGCACGCTGATGCAGGCGGGTATCCGTGAAATCATGTTGATTACCACGCCGCATGAACAATCGTTGTTCAAGAAGCTGCTAAACGACGGTCGTCAGTGGGGTATCGAGATCACCTACGCGATCCAGGAAGAGCCCCGTGGGCTGGCCGATGCCTTCATCATCGGCCGCAATTTCGTCAACGGTCGTCACTCCAGCCTGATTCTTGGCGACAACATTTTCCATGGTGGCGGCATGCGACAGCTCCTGTCCCGGGCGGTCGAGCGCGGGCACGGGGCGACAGTGTTCGGTTATTGGGTGTCCGATCCTGAGCGCTATGGCGTGGTTGAAATGGATCGCGACGGCAATGTTCTGTCCCTCGAGGAAAAGCCAACCCATCCCAAATCGAATTATGCTGTCACCGGCTTGTACTTTTATGACGAACGCGCCTGCGATTTCGCCGCCAGTCTGCGCCCGTCGGCCCGCGGAGAACTCGAGATCACCGATCTGAACCGGCTCTATCTCGAGGCGGGCGATCTGACCGTCGAGAGCATGGGGCGTGGTTATGCCTGGCTCGATACCGGCACCCATGCATCACTGCAACAGGCCTCCAGCTATATCGAAACGCTGGAATCGCGCCAGGGCCTGCGCGTGGCTTGTCCGGAGGAAATTGCGTTCCGGCAAGGCTGGATTGATGAAAAGACACTGCTTGAGCTCGCCGAGCCCCTCGTCTCAAGCGGTTATGGCGATTACCTGCGGATGGTGGTCAGGACCGGACGCAACTTGTGAAAGTGCTGGAAACCAGTCTGCCCGGTGTACTGCGCGTCGAGCCAGCCGTCTTCGGCGACGAGCGCGGCTGGTTTCTGGAAACCTGGCGCAATAAGCGCTACAGCGAACACGGTATCGGCCCTGATTTTGTCCAGGCCAACAGCTCGCAATCGGCCCGCGGCGTCCTGCGGGGCCTTCACTACCAGTGGCCTGAGCCCCAGGGCAAGCTGGTCTGGGTGTCCAGTGGTCGGGTGCTTGACGTGGCAGTGGACATTCGTCCCCACTCGCCGCATTTCAGGCAGTGGCTCGCATGTGAGCTGGATGCGACCGCGCATCACCAGCTCTGGATCCCGGAAGGCTTTGCCCATGGTTTCCTGGTATTGAGCGAGAAGGCAACCTTCCACTACCTGTGCACCCGCCCATATCGGGTCGAATTTGATGCCGCCATTGCCTGGAATGACCCGGATATCGGCATTGACTGGTCGACGGCTACACCAGAACTTTCAGGCAAGGACGCCAAAGCACCAAGGCTGTCGTCGGTGCCGCCAGCCAGACTGCCACGATGAAGGTCCTGCTGACCGGGGCCGAAGGCCAGCTGGGGCGTCACTTGCGCGCCTGCGTACCGGACGACATCGAGCTTGTAACCAGCGCCCGGGCCGGTGGCGATGCGCCCTGCGACTTGGCCGACCCAACCGAGCTGGCCAAATTGCTGGAGGATGTCCGGCCCGCTGCCATCATCAACGCGGCAGCCTGGACGGCGGTTGATGCGGCAGAGGATCACCCGCAAGCCGCCATGCGTCTGAATGGCGAGGTGCCGTCCGAGCTTGCCCGGTGGTGTGGTTGCCACGATGCAGCCCTGGTAAGCTATTCGACGGATTATGTGTTCAGCGGGATGCCGGGACGGGCCTGGCGCGAGATGGACCCGGTGGCGCCTGAAAGCGTTTATGGCCGTACGAAGCTGGCTGGCGAGAAGGCAATTCAGGCCGGATCTGCCCGGGCGCTAATTGTGCGAACAGCCTGGGTCTACAGCGCCTGCGCGGGCAATTTTGTGAGCGCCATTGTCAGGAAAGCCGCCGCTGGCGCGCCCCTGAAGGTGGTGGCCGACCAGATTGGCTCGCCCACCTGGGCCGGAGATCTGGCTCGTGCGACCTGGGTCTTGCTGGAGCAGCGGCTCGGTCACCTCAGGGGCCCCGAACTGGTTCATGTCGCCGGACGGGGCGCCGCCAGTTGGCATGAGCTGGCCGATTTTGCAGTTAAGATGGCAGCTGAAAGCAAGCTGATCGCCGCAGTGGTCCCGGTCGAGCCGATTGGCTCCGACCAATGGCCGCAACAGGCCAGGCGACCGGCCTGGTCGGTGCTGGACTGTCAACGTTATGAATCCTGGACAGGTGAACAGATGATGGATGTGAAATCGGCCCTTGCCGCGTGTATCGAGCAATGGAGCCAGGTCCCATGCTGATACCCGTCATTTTGTCGGGCGGCGCAGGGACCCGCTTGTGGCCCGTTTCACGCAAGGCCCATCCGAAGCCCTTCATGCGCCTGGCTGACGGCAAGACTCTTGCCGAAAGCACCATCGAGCGAGCCGCAGGCGTTGCCAGCTCAGCCGTCACCCTGACTGTTACCGGTCGTGATTATTACTTTCTGACCCGCGATCTCTACACCCAAAGCGGCGTGGGCGGACAGCACCATTTTCTGCTCGAGCCGATTGGCCGCAATACCGCCCCGGCGATTGCCGCCGCCGCGCTCTGGGCCCAGCGTCACTATGGTGATGAAACCTGCCTGCTGGTCTTGCCGGCCGATCACCTGGTCCGCGACCGCAAGGCTTTCGATCAGGCGGTGGCCGAGGCGGCCGAGCTGGCCGCGGACGGCTGGTTGACCTGCCTGGGTGTTCAGCCCACGCATGCCGAAACTGGCTTCGGTTACATTCGTGCTGGCAAGACACTGGGCCAGCGCGGGCAGGTGATCGATGCCTTTGTCGAGAAACCCGACCAGGCAACCGCTCAGCGTTATTACGAATCGGGCCAGTTCCTCTGGAACGGCGGCATGTTCTGCTTCAAGGTGGCGAGTATTCTCGCCGCCCTGGAGGAATTCGCTCCAGACATCCTGGCAGCGGTGAAGGACACCTGGCAGGTTTCTGAAACCAACGACGAGCCGATCGAACTGGACCCGGAAACCTTTTCCCACGTTCGGTCCGAGTCCATCGATTTTGCCGTGATGGAACGGGCGCAACGTCGGGCCGTCGTCCCGGTCGCTTGTGGCTGGAGCGATATCGGTTCCTGGCAGGCGATCAGCGACCTTTACGAGACCGACGCGCTTGGCAATCGTGTGCAGGGCGAAGGTGTTCTGGTCGACGCCCGCAACACTTTCATCCAGGGTGGTAAGCGGCTGATTGCCGCTGTCGGTGTCGACAACCTGTTGATCATTGATACCGGTGACGCGGTTCTGGTTGCCAACCGCGACCGGGCTCAGGAGGTCAAGGCGGTGGTCGAGGAACTCACCCGTCAGGACCACGAGTCAGCGGTTTATCATCGCACCGTCCATCGCCCCTGGGGCAGTTATACCGTGCTCGAGGACGCCGAGGACTGCAAGGTCAAGCGCCTGGTGGTTCGACCAGGCGGTGTTCTCTCGCTGCAGCGCCATGAGCATCGCAGCGAGCACTGGACCGTCGTTTCCGGCACTGCCACAGTTCGGGTCGGCGACGACGAATTTGAACTGGGAGCGAACCAGACGGTCGAGATTGCAGCCGGTAGCCTGCACCGACTGGAGAATCATGGCAAGGACAATGTACATATCATCGAAGTCCAGACCGGGACCTATTTCGGAGAGGACGATATTGAACGACTGGAGGACATCTATGGGCGGGTTTGACGGGCGCCAGGCTCAGCTCGGTGTGCTGGCGCTGGTCGTGCTTGCCCTGGCCGGCTGCGGCACGCTGGCCGAGCGCAAAACTACCGGCATGGCTGAGTACGAACGGGGTGCATTGGAGTGGCGGGAGCAACGTCATGCACGCCTGACCGAGCCCTTTGGCTGGCTCAGCCTCGTGGGCCTGGAATTTCTCACTGATGGCGAATGGCGAGTCGGCACAGCTCCGGACAATGACTTGGTCGTTACCTCCGGACCCGACTACTGGGGCGCGATGACGGTCGTGGGGAGTCGTGCCTGGTTCGATGCGAATCCGGATGCCGATATCCTTGTAGATGGTCGTCGGATCGAGTCGGTAGAACTACGCGCTGACGGGCCCAGTGGGCCAACCCTCGTCGAGGCCGGTACCGTGCAACTGCAGTTGCTGGATCGTGGCGGCCAGCCGGTATTGCGGGTTCGCGACAGCCAGGCACCCACGCGTGTCAATTTTGGCGGCCTGGACTACTTTCCTTTCGATCCGGATTGGCGGGTCGAGGCCCGCTGGACACCGCATCCCGAAGGACGGACCCTGGTGATTGCCAACGTGCTCGGCGAGTTGATCAACGAACCCAACCCGGGTGCGGCAGAGTTCGAATTCGAGGGTCGAACGTTCGGGCTGGAAGCCGTCGATAGCGACGATCAGCTGTTTTTTATCCTTGCCGATCGCACCACCGGTCGCGAAACCTACGGCCTGGGCCGTTTCCTGTACAGCGACCTGCCACAGGACGGGCGGGTCATCCTGGACTTCAACCGGGCCTACAGTCCGCCATGTGCCTTTACCGAGTACTCCACCTGCCCGCTGCCACCGCCGGAAAACCGCCTTGATGTCAGGGCCGAAGCGGGAGAATTGACCTACCCGGGCGACGAATGATGTTTACTGTCCGGTAAATTCCGGGGTTCGTTTTTCGAGAAAGGCGCTGGTGCCTTCCTGCATATCCTGGGTTGCGCAGCACAGGGCAAATCGCGCGGTTTCCAGCGCAAGGCCGGCTTCAAGATTGATTTCAGCGCCTTGCAGGGTTGCCTGCAAAATCCCGCGTACCGCTTCCGGCGCCGCCATGACCAGCGGTGTGGCCAGGTCCTTGACTGCCTGTTCGAGCTCATCCGGCGCCACCACCCGGTTGACCAGACCCAGCTCATAGGCCCGATCGGCGCTGATGGGCTCACCGCCGAGAGTCATTTCCAGCGCGCGTGTTGTGCCCACCAGCCTGACCAGCCGCTGGGTGCCGCCGAAGCCAGGCATGATGCCGAGTTTGATTTCGGGCAGCCCGAGTCGGGCATTGGAGGTGGCCACGCGCAGGTGGCAGGCCAGGGCCAGTTCCAGACCGCCGCCCAGCGCAAAACCATTGATGGCGGCGATCACCGGTTTGTCCAGGCTCTGGATCATGGTCATCAGGTTCTGGCCAAACTGCGAGAAACTTCTCGCCTCCAGAGGACTCTGCTCCTGAATTTCGGTGATGTCGGCCCCGGCAACAAAAGCCTTGTCGCCAGCGCCGGTCAGGACGATCACGCGGACCTTGTCGTCGCCGCTGGCATCGATGATCGCCCCATACAGCTCCTGCAGAGTCTGTCGGTTGAGCGCATTGAGCCTGGAAGGACGCTTGACCGTTATGGTGTGAACACCGCCCCGGGTGACAACTGACAGGTTTTCAAATGACATTTTGAGGTACCGGTGTAAATCAGACCCGGGATTGTAGCCCACGTAGGATCAGCGCTGTCGCCAGCATCACCAATCCAAAGCCTCCGACCAGGAAAAGCACGGGTTGGGCGTACGGCAACAAGGGCGCAAGCCCGTTCAGCGCCTGGTCAACCCGTGTCACCAATTCCCCGCCAGCACCCAGCAGTTCACTGGTCCCCACGCTGATTCCGGCCACGCCGGCCGGAATCAGGATAATGGCCATGAGCAAGGTGATGATGATCGGCATGGCAGCTCTCCTTACTCGCTTGCCCAGATTCAATCGCGTAGCTCGCGATCGATCCGGTACTCACTCGAGGTCAGCCAGGTCTCCATCCGCTGCAGCCGCGAATCGAGATCGCGAAAGCGCCGGTTCAGGCCGATGACGCTGTCGCTCGGTGAGCGACGGACCCCCTGCCAGAACTGTTCTTCATCGGCGTCCTTGTACAGGTTGCGGGGCCGTTTCGGAATCAGTATCCACAGTGCGATGTAGCCGATGATCATGACAGCGGTGAACGGGAAAGCCAGCAGAACGACAATCACCCGCAGTGCGGTGAGATTGAAGCCCAGCCAGTCGGCGATCCCGGCACAGACGCCGCCGAGCAGACCACGGTCCTTGTTGCGGTATAGGCGATTGCGGCTGGCATTGTCGTGTTCAGTCGTCGTCATGTCCGGTTCCTCCAGTGCGGGTTGTCGGCATCCAGGATGCGTTCCAGAGTGTGGATGCGGTCTTCCATTCGTCGAGCGCTCTCGTGCAGGTCCTCCAGCAGCGCCTCATCCTTGCCGCTGATCTTTCGGCTGGCCGAGTTGCGGGTCGCGTAGTGCAGGATCAGCCAGATCGGCGCCACGATGACCAGAAAGACCACCAGTAGTGCGAACATCATGCCCATAGCGCCTCCCATGGTGTTCATGAGTGTGAAGGTGAATGGATCCATGTCACTGACCCTTGCGTGATTTCATCTCGGCCAATTCGGCTTCAACACGCTCATCCCGTTCCAGGTTCCGGAACTCGGCCTCCAGACCCTGTCCCTTGCGGCCCATGTCCAGGGCTTCGGCTTCGGACTCGATATGTTCGATGCGCTGCTCGGCGCTGTCGAAGCGATTCAGCATCTCGTCGATCTTGTCGTTGTACAGATGCTGGCGGGTCTTGAGCTGGTGGCTGGCGGAACGATGGCGCATGACCAGCGCTCGCTGGCGGTTACGGGCATCGGTCAGCTTGGCTTGCAGCTTGCCGATGTCACTGTCGTACTTGCCGAGCTGATCTTCGTACTGGCTGAGTTCGTCTTTCAGGTAACCAATGCGGTCACCAAGCGCGGTCTTCTCGGCCAGCGCGGCGCGGGCCAGGTCTTCGCGGTCCTTTTCAAGCGCAAGTTCGGCCTTGCGGCTCCAGTCGAGTTGCTGCTCTTCCAGTCGTTTCAGCAGGCGTGTGCGTTCCTTCTTTTCAGCAATGCACTTGGCCGTGGCGGATCGGACCTCGACCAGGGTGTCCTCCATCTCCTGGATCATCAGCCTGATCATCTTCTCGGGATCTTCAGCCTTTTCCAGCGCTGCATTCAGGTTGGCGTTGATAATGTCGCCCATACGCGAAAAAATACCCATGTCTTCTATGCTCCTGTGGTTAGGGTTTGGACCTTTTCAGCGTCTATAATGCAAGCTGCATGCCAAAAATGGAAAAGGTTTAGAAACAATGGTTTATATCTTGCTGCTGGTTGTTGGTTGGTAAAAAAAACCATCTTATACATAATTTAACCAAGCCAGGCTCAGCAGAAAGTCTCTCTCGAGTGCCTCGACGAGTGTGGTGTCGCCGGAAAGGGAACCCGCCGCAGAATTGCAGGTCCATCAGATGCAGTTGCTCATGTCACGCAAGCCAGTCAGTACAATAGTTCCGGCGGTTAAATTGATCGGATGCATGGTCAGCAGCGCACGAGTCAGGTAAGATGGCCGACTTTGTCAACAACTCTCCCCTTCAATGGAGGCAGCATGCATAAGGTAGTTCTATCTGTGGCAGCAGCCATGGTCATGATCACGTCGGTTCACGCCCAGAACCTGGATTCGGAGGCCGGCAAGCTCGGTTATTCGATTGGTTATGAATTTGGCGCCGAGCTGAATAATTACGAGATCGACATCGATCTGGAATCGGTATTTCAGGCTATCAGGGATGCCTATGGAGAGCGCGAGCCTCAGGTCGAGGTTGCGGAAATGCGCCAGTTGATGACGGCGCTCCAGGAAAAGATCCGGCTGGAGCGCATGCAGGCTTTCCAGAATCTGGCCGAGCAGAACCAGGTGAAGGCCGATCGCTTTCTGACTGACAATCGCGGCAAGAGCGGCATCGTGGCCTTGCCCAGCGGTATCCAGTACCGGGTCATCGAAGAAGGTGATGGTTCGCGTCCAGGATTGTCGGATGTCGTGACCGTGCACTATCGGGGCTCCAAGATCGATGGCCGCGAGTTCGACAGTTCCTTCCGTCGTGGCGTGCCGGCCGTTTTCCAGGTCAACTCCGTCATCGAAGGTTGGCAGGAAGTGTTGCCTCTGATGCGCGAAGGTGCCATGTGGCAGGTTTTTCTGCCGCCCGAAATGGCCTTTGGTGTTCGTGGCGATCCGCCGATGATCGGTCCCAACGAGGCACTGCAGTTCGATATCCGCCTGGTTCAGATTGGCGAGCCTGAAGGCTTCGACGGCGGAGCACAGGCGCCCGGCGGCTGATATGGCCGAGGCTGCAGCACCATTGCCTCAAATTGAATCACCTTGTATCGGGACCTGCACTTTGGGTCCCGATCGCTTGTGTATCGGCTGCTTTCGCACAGGGAGCGAGATCGCTGGTTGGCTCGGCTTCAGCGCCGCCGAGCGCAGGAAAATCATGAAAGAATTGCCCGAACGGGCGCAAAGCCTGTTTGCCGATGACTGATGCTGTCGATGCCCTGTCAGTCTCGCTGCATGGCCTTGATGTTTCCCCCGATACGCTTCCAGTAAGAGGTTTTCGCCCACAGGAGGGCGCCTGGCATCCTCGTCCCGCTGCCGTTCTGGTTGCAATCGTGATGAAGCCAGAACCTTCGCTGATTCTGACGGTTCGCAGCAAGGCCATGATCAAGCACGCCGGTCAGGTGGCCTTGCCCGGTGGCGGAAAGTCAGGCTCCGAAGGGTTTCCGGTCCAGACCGCCCTGCGTGAGGCGAGCGAAGAAGTCGGGATCAATCCCGACGGGGTGGAGTTACTCGGATTTCTCGATCGGTTCGACACCATCACGGCCTACCGCATCACGCCAGTCGTCGGCCGAATCGCTCAGCCGGTGACCCTCAGTGCCTGTCCCTCAGAAGTCAGCGAAGTCTTCCTGCTGCCGCTGGACCAAGCTTTGGACCCATCCAGCTACCGCCGTCACGAGATCACCCGCAACGGATTCACTTTCGAGGTCTGGTCTATGAAATACGGCACCCGCCCAATCTGGGGCGCCACCGCCGCCATCCTCCACCAACTCGCCCAAATCAACACCTGATTCCCACTCTCCCCTCCCTGAACCCGCTGTCGCAAATAAGAAAAGTTCACCACAGAGGCACAGAGGTCACAGAGAAAAGAAAATTGAATTATTTTTGTAATTTATGCCCTCTGTGCTCTCTGGGCCTCAGTGGTTAACGCCTTTCCGTCTCCCGCCTCCCATTTCCCTTCTCGTCCCTCTCCTGTCTTACGCCCTCCGGTTTGCCTCCTTCCTCGAGCCGGGATCTCGAACTTGCGGTCGACTCCCAGGCTGGACTTGGTAGATCCCGGATCAAGTCCGGGATGACCGCGATTATGCGGTGGGGCCGGGTTCCCTCTCCCCTCTTCCCTCTCCCGTCTCCCCTTTCTTAACCTTTCACCTTTCACCTTTCACCTTTCACCTTTCACCTTTTATACCTTTCCCCCGTCGGCCCCCAGGGCCGACCTCAATCCTCCTCCCGCAGCCCGAACATCAGCTCCACGGCCCGCTTGTCGTCCGGTCGCACCATGACGTGGACGTGATCGTCAGGCAGCAACAGGGTATCCGGTCCCACCGGCAAGGCTTGCTTGTCCCGCACCAGCAATAGAATATCGGCACCCTTGGGCAAGGGCAGGGCGCCGGCGCGGTTGCCGGTCACCATGGCTGCCGGGTCGAGCCTGAAGGAGATGATCTGTACCGGTAACGAATCGATCGCATTGATTTCGAGAACCGGTGAGGGCCTGTCCAGACCGGCCCGTTCGACATTGAACAGTTGCACTGCCCAGCGCACGGTCGCCCCGGGGATCAGGGCATTGACGACGACTACAAAAAACACCAGGTGGAACAGTTCGTAGGCGCCATCAATGCCGGCCAGGACCGGGTAGGTCGCCAGCAGAATTGGCACGGCGCCGCGCAGGCCCACCCAGGAAACAAACCCGGATTCTGCTCCGCTATAGCGAAACGGCAACAGGCACAACATAACCATGACGGGCCGGGCGATAAAGGCGAGGGTGAAGGCGAGCGCCAGCCCGCGCCATCCCGCCGCTGCCAGCAGTTCCGGCACGGCCAGCAGGCCGAGTACCAGGAACATGGAAATCTGCGCCAGCCAGGCCATGGCGTCATGCACCCTCAGGATTCCGGACCGATAGGGCAGTCGCTGGTTGCCCAGCATCAGGGCGGCGATGTAGACCGCCAGAAAGCCTGATCCAAGAAACAGTGTTGGCAGTCCGAAGGCCAGAAAAGCCAAAGCCAGGGTCAACGCCGGATACAGGCCCGCGGCGGGAACGCGAATGCGATCCAGCAACTGGGTGCCCAGCCAGCCGATCAGCAGGCCGGCCCCGAGTCCGACTGTCAGTTGAAGGGCCACGTTTCCAAGAAAGGGCAGTAGTGAAAAACTCTGATCGCTGGCCAGCAGGGTGGCAAGGGTGATTGTCAGAATGACCGCCATGGGATCGTTCAGGCCGGATTCCAGTTCCAGCGTGGCACCGACACGCCGTCGCAACTGAACGCCGGAGCCACGCAGCGAGGAAAACACGGCGGCCGCGTCAGTGGACGAAACAATGGCGCCGACCAGCATGGCTTCGAGCCA
This sequence comes from Wenzhouxiangella sp., assembly GCA_041747995.1. Classification (GTDB taxonomy): domain Bacteria; phylum Pseudomonadota; class Gammaproteobacteria; order Xanthomonadales; family Wenzhouxiangellaceae; genus Wenzhouxiangella. The sequence continues at coordinate 37,492 of JBGTEC010000038.1, read as the reverse complement.
GCCCAGACCAAGCAGGTAAGCGATCAGGGCGACGATCAGCGCTGTTCCGACGACACCAAGGGTCGCCAGCAGTGACGCCGGTGCCAGGTACTGGCGAACCTGCTTGAAGGGAGTGTTCAGACCGCCATCGAACAGAATCAGAACCAGGCCGAAAGTGCCGATCCGGAAGGCCAGGTCGAAGTCGACAAAATGCTCGGGCAGTGAGGAGCCAACGATCAGCCCGATGAGCAGGAAAACCAGCACGACCGGGATGCCGATTCGCTCCGAAGGGCGGCTGAACAACACACTGAACAGCAACAACAGGCCAAAGGCTGTCATCAGCAGTGCGGTTGTCATCGGCTCGTAAGCGAACATCAAAGCATTCCCTGGCATCTGGCTTTCATCATAAGGGAACGCTGTTACAGCGTGTTGCTCGCTCAGGGTTGGCGCGGGCGCACCGTCGAGATCAGTTCCAGCCGTTCATCGTCTTCGGTAATCAAGCTGATCTTGATCTCGTCTCCGCGTGTGAAATGGCCCAGGGGCCTGATCAGCATGAGGTGTATGCCGCCGGATTTGAGCTGGATGGTTGCGCCAGGCTCGATTTTCAGTCGATCGAGTCGTCGCATTCGCATGACGCCGTCATCCATGGTCATGGTATGAATTTCCACCCGGCCGAACTGGTCGCTTTCGGCTGCCTTGATCACGACCGTTTCCGAGCCGGGATTGTGCAGTGTCATGAAACTTGCCATCATCCGGGCCGGTGGTGCCTCCGGTGACCAGGCATCGCGAATTTCCAGCACATCTGCTGCTGCCAGTGCCAGGCTCAGGGTGGCAAGTACCACTAGTGCAAGAGTTTTTCGGTACAGCATTTTCATTTATCAACCAGTACGTCTCAGCGCCATTGTCCCGCATCCGTTCATGGTGCGTGAGAGTTATAGTACCCTTGCCAAGCGGTTTGTCATTTCCTTGCTCGCCCATCACCATAGCCGATGATCTCTGAACCAGGACCCGACCTCACATGATCGAACAATTCACCCATCCAGACGACATCATCGAACTGCGCTTGAACCGACCGCCGGTGAATGCCTTGAATCCGAAGCTTGTTCGCGATCTCGATCAGGCAATGGGCCAGGCCCTGGACGACGGTGCCCGTGCGCTGGTGCTCTCGGGGCGTTCTGGCCTTTTTTCAGCAGGGCTGGACGTTCCCGAGTTGTTGACCCTGGACGAATCGGGCATGCGTGAATTCTGGGCATCGTTTTTTGCCTTGCTGGCACGGGTGGCGCGCTCGCAGATTCCTGTCGTCGCTGCCCTGACGGGCCATAGCCCTGCTGGCGGCACGGTGATCGCCCTGTTTTGCGATTATCGTGTCCAGGCCCAGGGGGATTTTCAATTGGGCCTGAACGAAGTTCAGGTCGGCCTGGTGGTCCCTCCGGTCATCCATCAGGCGCTGACCCGGCTGATCGGCGTTTACGCGGCAGAGCGCCACCTGGTGGCCGGCCAGATGATCCCTGCTGAAGATGCCCTGGCCATTGGTCTGGTCGATGAACTGGCGCCACCGGACGAGGTTGTTGGCGAAGCACTGGCCTGGTGCCGACGACATCTTGCCCTGCCAGCTCATGCCATGGAGGCCACGCGCCGCCTGTGCCGGGCTGATCTGGCTCAGCTTTTTGACGACATGGCCAATCTCGATACCGATTCGTTCGTCAAGGGCTGGTTCGCCGAGCCGACCCAGGCCACCTTGAAGGCGCTGGTGGAGCGTCTGAAGAAGAAGTAGTCTGGCTTCGGATAAATTGCCTGGATTCGCCAAGTCTTATATGCTGGGCGGGGTTTGCGGCATTCGTCCGCAGCAATGAAAGGAGGGTTCAATCATGACCAAGCAAGCCGTCAACAAGCGTCGACATCTGCGTTTCCCGCCTGATGAGTGGGAAATGGCCCTGATCCAGTGTACGGATGCGGCCGTGGACGACAACAGCTTTCGCCCCGAGATCTCGGCACTGGTCATGGAAGAGTCCCGTGCCGGCTGTGGTTTGGTGGTTCTGGAGCGCCAGATTCACCAGCGCCTCGAGCCCGGAGATCGCTGCGCGGTCAAAGTCGCGCGACTGGGCGTGGTCCAGGCCGAGGTGCGCTGGATCAATATCGTGGATGAGGGCATTGCCCGGGTCGGCCTGAACTATATCGAGTGATCAGCGAGGGTAGTCAGCGACTCGCGAGTTCGCGGATACTGACGGGAAGAGGGACGGGGTCGCCGCTTTTCTTGTCGATCCAGACCAGGGTCGTGGTCGCGTCGGCGTGGAGGTCGCCCTTTTTCCCGTGACGGTCCACGGCCCTGATTTCATGTTCGAGCTTGATGCTGGAACGGCCGGGGGAGAGTGGTTTCAGCGTGACGTCAATCGTCGCCGGCCACAGAATGGCCTTCCTGAAATTGATGTTGATATTAGCAACCACGGGGCCGCTTTCGGCACCCTGCCAATGGCTTGGGACATGATCCATCCACTGTGCGCGGCATTCTTCCAGGTATCGCAGATAGGTCACATTGCTGATGTGGTTGAAGGCGTCAAGATCGCCCCAGCGAACGACGAGTTGAATGCGGAAATCGGACATGGGCAGACGCGCGGGTTGGGCGGGTGTGCAGGATAGCCGGAAACGCGGGGGAAGAAAAGGCGGAGTAGAGGCGGGGAAAAGGTGAAAGGTGAAAGGTGAAAATGAATGACCTCCGTGCCTCTGTGGTGAAATTTCTTTTTTCCTTTCGCTACAGCGGGTTCGGAGAGGGGAGACGGGAAAAGGAAACGGCTTGAAATCTACGTTGGTCAAAATCATTTTGCTCGAGGCAGGTCTGGGGGTGCTGGCGATTGTGCTGGCGCTGATGTTTGGGCTGGCGCCGTGGCTGGAATTTGAATGGACTGCAATGGCCTGGCTGCTTGCGCTTGCCGCCACCGTGCCAATGGTTCTGTCCTTGCTTCTACTGCGCCTGACGGGCTGGCACTGGCTCAGTGAGTTGGAAGATTTCGTTCGACGGGTACTGGTGCCCTGGTTCGGCGACGCGCCGTGGTGGGGGCTGGCGCTGGTCGCCCTGGCTGCTGGTATCGGGGAAGAGCTGCTGTTCCGGGGCGTGGTTCAGGGCGGTCTGGCCGGCCTGGTCGGGCCCTGGGGCGCGCTGGTCGTCGCCTCACTGCTGTTTGGTCTGGTGCATGCCATGACCCGCGCCTACTTTGTCATCGCCACCCTGGCCGGCTTCTACCTCGGTCTGCTGTACCTGTGGACCGGCAATCTGCTGATTCCCATCGTCGTCCATTTTCTGTACGACTGGATTGCCCTGCAGTTCTACATGAGGCGTTACCGGCGGGACTGAACCTGCCCGCTATCAGGCTTTGCGTGTGCCGAGCTTTTTGTTCACTTTCTTCTTCACGGCTTGCTTCTTTGCGATTTTCTTCTTTGAGGCTTTCTTGTTGACGGTTTTCTTCGCGGCTGACTTGTTGTCGATGCCGAGGATGGGTGCCAGGTACTGGCCGGTCCAGGAGCCCGGGGTGCGGGCGACTTCCTCCGGGGTGCCGCTGGCGATGATCCTGCCGCCGCCGTCGCCGCCTTCGGGTCCGAGATCGATGATCCAGTCGGCGGTCTTGATGACATCCAGGTTGTGCTCGATCACCACTACCGTGTTGCCCTCATCACGCAAGCGGTGGAGGACGGCCAGCAGGTGCTTGATGTCATGGAAGTGGAGGCCGGTCGTCGGCTCATCGAGTATGTAGAGCGTATTGCCGGTATCGCGCTTGGAAAGCTCGCGCGACAGCTTGATGCGCTGGGCCTCGCCACCGGACAGCGTGGTTGCGCTCTGCCCAAGCTGGATGTAGCTCAATCCCACGTCCATCATGGTCTGCAGCTTGCGGGCGACGGCAGGCACGGGGGCAAAGAATTCCAGAGCGTCCTCGACCGTCATCTGCAGAACTTCGTGGATGTTCTTGCCTTTGTACGTGACGGTCAGGGTTTCCCGGTTGTAGCGCTTGCCGTGACAGACGTCGCAGGGGACGAAAATATCGGGCAGAAAATGCATCTCGACCCGGATCAGGCCATCGCCCTGACAGGCCTCGCAGCGACCGCCCTTGACGTTGAACGAAAAACGGCCGGGCTTGTAGCCGCGTGAGCGTGCTTCCTGGGTGCCGGAGAACAGCTCGCGAATCGGGGTGAACAGGCCGGTGTAGGTGGCCGGATTGGATCGCGGCGTGCGCCCGATCGGGCTCTGGTCGATATCGACGACCTTGTCGAACAGTTCCAGGCCGGAAAAGTCGGCAAATGGCGACGGATTGGCCGAAGCCAGGTTGATCTCTCGTGCCAGCAGACGGTACAGGGTGTCATTGATCAAGGTTGACTTGCCCGAGCCGGAAACGCCGGTCACGCAGATGAACTGGCCGGCGGGAATCTCGAGATCGACATTCTTCAGGTTGTGCCCGCTGGCGCCGGATAGTCTGAAAATCCGTTTCGGGTCGGACTTGTGACGGTTTTTCGGAATCTCGATGCGCTGGCGACCGGAAAGGTAATCGCCCGTGAGCGACTCCGTGCATTCAACCAGGCCCGCGGCGGAACCGCTGTAGACGATCTGGCCGCCGTGCACGCCCGGGCCGGGCCCTATATCGACCACGTGGTCGGCTGCGCGGATGGCCTCCTCGTCATGCTCCACCACGATCACGGTATTGCCGAGGTCACGCAGGCGGGTCAGGGTTTCCAGCAATCTTGAGTTATCGCGCTGGTGCAAGCCGATCGACGGCTCGTCGAGCACATACATGACACCGACCAGTCCGGCGCCGATCTGGCTGGCGAGGCGGATTCGCTGGGCCTCGCCGCCCGACAGGGTGTCGGCCTGACGGTCCAGCGTCAGGTAGTCGAGGCCGACGTTGACCAGGAAGCGCAGGCGTTCGCGCACTTCCTTGAGGATCTTGTCGGCGATCTCGCCGCGCCAGCCCGCCAGTTTGAGTGCTTCGAAGAAGCCCAGGCAGTTTTCGACCGACCAGCTGGAAACTTCGGGCAAATTGTGCCCGGTGATGGTGACGTGGCGCGCGGCCAGGTTAAGTCGCTGGCCATTGCAGGCGGGGCAGGGCTGGCTGGATATATAACGTGAGAGTTCTTCGCGCACGATCCTTGAGTCGGTTTCGCGATAACGCTTCTCGAGATTGGGGATGATGCCGACAAAAGGATGCTTGCGGGTCTGGCCACCGCGCTCGGACAGGTAGCGAAAGGCGATTCTCTCCGAACCGCTGCCGTGCAGCACCACATGCTGCATTTTTTCCGGCAGCTTGCTGAAGGGGGTATCGATGTCGAAGTCGTAGTGTCGAGACAGCGACTGAATCAGCTGAAAATAGTAGGCATTGCGCCGATCCCAGCCTCGGATGGCGCCACTGGCCAGCGACAGCTCCCGGTTGGCGACCACCCGAGCCGGATCGAAGAACTGGGTCACCCCCAGCCCGTCGCAGGCCTCGCACGCCCCATTCGGGTTATTGAACGAAAACATGCGCGGTTCGAGTTCCGACAGGCTGTACTCGCACACCGGGCAGGCAAAGCGGGAAGACAGAACGATTTCAGACGATTCGGCCGAATCCATTGGTGCCACGATGGCGATGCCCTCGGCCAGGCTGAGCGCGGTCTCGAAGCTTTCCGCCAGACGCTGGGCCATGTCGGCGCGGACCCGGAACCGGTCGACGACGGCCTCGATGCTGTGCTTCTTTCGCAGTTCAAGACGTGGCAGTTCGTCATCCAGATCGATCACGCTGCCGTTGACCCTGGCGCGGACGAAGCCCTGGGCTCGCAGGCCTTCCAGCAACTGGGTATGTTCGCCCTTGCGATCGCGCACGATCGGCGCCAGCAGCATGAGCTTGCTGCCTTCCGGCAGACCAAGCACCGTGTCGACCATCTGGGTCACGGTCTGGGCATCCAGAGGCTCGTTGTGGTCCGGGCAGCGGGGCGTGCCGACCCGGGCGAACATCAGGCGCAGGTAGTCGTGGATTTCAGTGACCGTGCCAACCGTGGAGCGCGGGTTGTGGCTGGCGGCCTTCTGTTCGATCGAAATCGCCGGTGACAGACCCTCGATGTGATCCACATCGGGCTTTTCCATCATCGACAGGAACTGGCGCGCGTAGGCCGACAAGGACTCCACGTAGCGTCGTTGACCCTCGGCGTAGATCGTGTCAAACGCCAGTGAGGACTTGCCCGAGCCCGACAGGCCGGTAAAGACAATCAGCTTGTCCCGTGGCAGATCGAGATCGACGTTTTTCAGATTATGGGTCCGCGCGCCGCGAACGGAGATCGATTTCATGCCAAGCCGCTTGTTCGAGCCAAGCCTGTTAATATATCGCGCTGCGTGAGGGCGGCGCAAAGGTCTGGCCAAAAAAAGCTGTACGGACGTCGGTTTCACAGCAGGATTCCAGCCTTGACCGAATTGCCTCGATCCGGTAAAATTCCCGCTCTTTGCTAAACCACTTTCTGGAGCAAGTCAATGTACGCGGTATTCACCACCGGCGGCAAACAGTACCGGGCAGCTCAGGGCGACATCGTCCGGGTCGAGAAACTCGATGCTGAAAAAGGCGCCACGATCCAAATCGATCAAGTCCTGATGGTTGGCGAAGGCGAAGATGTCCGCATCGGCGCACCGATCGTCGATGGCGGAAAAGTCACTGCCGAGGTGGTCGATCACGGCCGCGGCGATAAAATCCGGATCATCAAGTTCCGTCGCCGCAAGCACCATATGAAGCAGATGGGTCACCGTCAGTATTACACTGACCTCAAAATCACCGGAATCGAGGGCTAATCAGATGGCTCACAAGAAAGCAGGCGGCTCGACACGCAACGGCCGCGATTCAAATCCGAAGTACCTGGGCGTCAAGCGCTACGGCGGCGAACAGGTTCTGGCCGGCAATATTCTCGTGCGGCAACGCGGCACGCGCTTTCACGCTGGCGAAAACGTCAAGGTTGGCCGCGACCATACCCTGTTCGCGCTCAGCGATGGCAAGGTGGTCTTCGAACAGCGTGGCAAGCCGCTGCGCAAGTTTGTCTCCATCCAGCCCGCCGAATAAGCGTTAGGGAGCCTCGGAACAAGTCTGCGCGGGCGCGACGGTGCCTTTGCGGGAGGCTCCGGTTCGGCTTGGGCGAGCGCGGTTTGGTCATTCCAAATGAGCGAACCCAAACGAGGCGGAGACCCCGCAAAGGCCCGTCCCGCAGGGTTTCGCCTCAATAGCCGCATCTCGCGCGTCGCGCCCCTCGGCCGTAGCTACGGCTACTGTCACTCGGTTCGCACCACACGATCTGCGGCTTTTGAGACAGAAACGGGCTCCGCGCAGACTTGTTCCGAGGCTCCCTAGCGCAATGGTTGGCAAGAAAAGCCCCGCCATTGCGGGGCTTTTTTGTAACTGAAATGCCAAGATTGCAGCCGGAACGCCAAAATGAAATTCGTAGATGAAGCCAGCATCACAGTTAAAGCAGGCAAGGGCGGGCCGGGTTCTGCCAGTTTCCGTCGCGAAAAGAATATTCCCAGGGGCGGACCAGATGGCGGCAATGGCGGCGATGGCGGCAATGTCTGGCTGCAGGGTGATTCCGGGCTGAATACCCTGGCGGATTTCCGCCATGCCCGGTACTTCAAGGCGCGCAATGGCGAGCCGGGCGCCGGGCGCGAATGCACCGGCAAGTCGGCCGACGATATCACTATCAAGGTACCGCTCGGCACCATCGTGACCGAGGTCGAAACCGGCGAGCGTATCGGTGAGGTGACCGAACACGAGCAGCGCCTGCTGGTCGCCAGGGCTGGCACGGGTGGCCGGGGCAACGTCAATTTCAAGTCCGCCGTAAACCGCGCGCCACGTCAGTTCACGCCCGGCACGCCGGGTGAAGAGCGCATGCTGCACCTGGAGATGAAGGTGCTGGCCGACGTCGGCCTGCTGGGTTTTCCCAATGCTGGCAAATCGACTCTGATCAGCGCGGTTTCAGCCGCCCGACCGAAAGTGGCCGACTATCCGTTTACCACCCTGTACCCCAATCTTGGCGTGGTCAGCCTGGAACCGGGCCGCAGTTTCGTGATTGCCGATATTCCGGGCGTGATCGAAGGCGCGGCCGAAGGCGCCGGCCTGGGGATCCAGTTTCTCAAGCACCTGCAGCGCACCCGCCTGCTGTTGCACCTGGTTGATATCGCACCTCTGGACCAGGCCGATCCGGTCGAGCAGGTTCGTCTGCTGGAAAAGGAACTGGCCTATTTCGACGAGGGGCTGGCCGCCCGCGAGCGCTGGCTGGTGCTTACAAAGACCGATCAGCTCGGTGACGCCGAGGCCAGCGAGATCGTCAATGGCGTGATCCAACGCCTGGATTGGCAAGCACCGTGGTTCGCAATTTCAGCGGTTGCCCGCAAGGGTCTGGACAAACTGGTCGGCCAGGTCATGGTTCACCTGGAAAATAACGGGCAGCACTGACCGCACCAGGCTTGAGAACTAATTAGAGCAAATGCGTATCTGATCTCGCCCGGCCTGTTTGGCGAAGTACATGGCCTTGTCGGCCCGACCCAGCCACTGTTCCCAGTTTTCATCCGGACTTAGTGAGGCAACGCCGGCCGAGAAGCATATTGGCCCGGCCGGGCCAATCAGTTCGCCACTGATAGTCTGGTGTAGTTTGGTAGCTATTTCCAGACCCTTTTCGGGGTCCACGCCCGGTAGCAGGACGACGAACTCTTCGCCGCCGAAGCGGTAAAACCCATCTTCACCGCGAATATGCTGGCGCATGGCTTCGGCAAACATGATCAGGGTTTGATCACCGATGTCGTGACCGTGCTTGTCGTTGATTTGTTTGAAGAAATCAAGATCGATCAGAATCAGCGTCGCCGATTTCCCGTTGTCGACAAGTGATTCCACAGCCCTGGTCAGGTCTTTTTTCATGCTGCGCCGATTGCCCACCCCGGTCAGTGGGTCACGGGTGGCCATCTGCTCAAGCAGGCGTTGCTGGGTGTCCAGCCGTTGAGAAAAAATGAAGCCGTATGCGGTGATCAACGCGGAAGTGATGACATAGGTCAGGACTTCAACCGTGGATTCGAGCAGTTCGGTAGTCGGAACCAGCGCGGCGACCATGGCCAGGTTGAGAATGACGGCGTTGCGACGGTGGGTGAGGAGAAAGTTGATCCACAAGCCGAGAAAACCCCACAGGATGCCGGTGCGCTCAAAGACCAGGGAACTGGCGACACACGCAACCACGTTGAACAATGCGAACAGGAACCCGGACCGCTGGGTATTGCCGGTACGGATGGTGTAGATCACGATTGACGAAACCGCCAGGACAATGATTGCATTGACCCCCGCCCCGATCCAGAAGCCCGTCAACAATCGGTACACGGCGAAGCCGGAGACGGTCAGCGCAGCCAGCAGACCGAACGAAAGGATGATGGCAAACTGGAAGTCATGGTTGAACTGGGCCAACAGTGTCCGAAGCCACGATGGATACTTTATTCGCCCCTGACTCTGACCCATCAAGCCAGGCGGTTCCAGTGCAATGGGAATTGCAGGCTTCAGTTTTGTTGGCTGACGCTGAATGTCGCTAGCCGCCCTTGGTGTCTCCATACCTGCTAGCCGATGATGTTAGTCTTTCATTTCAGTATAGGGTGACGTTGGCTGGAATGGAAGCGTGCCATTCGTCCGGGATACACGTCGACCGATCAAAGCGGTGACCCGCCTGGGGTAGTATTGAGATTCTGGTTCGCTGAATTTCCAAAAAAATGACCAATAGTGACCTGATTGATCAGCCACGCCCGGTACGGTCAGAAGACCAGCTGGATCTGAAGAAGCTGGATGAATGGCTGAAGGCGCATATCACAGGGCTAACCGGTACTCCGGAGATCGAGCAGTTTTCGAGAGGTGCGTCGAACCTGACCTACCTTCTGCGCTATTCGAACAGGGACCTCATCCTGCGCCGGCCCCCGTCCGGCACCAAGGCCAGATCCGCGCACAACATGGTGCGTGAACACGATATTCAGAAAGCGCTGGCGCCGGTTTTTCCTTACGTGCCCGAGATGCTTGCCGTGTGCACCGACCAATCGGTGCTCGGCTTCGACTTCTACGTCATGGAGCGGCTGGAAGGCATCATCTTGCGAGCCAATCCGCCCAAGGGTCTGGAACTGGACAAGAACCAGGTGCAGACCTTGTGCCGCAATGCGATAGACCGGCTGATCGAACTTCACCAGGTGGATGTGGCGGCAGCGGGTCTGGACACGCTTGGCAAAGGGCAGGGCTACAACAGGCGCCAGATCGAAGGCTGGTCCACCCGCTTCGGCAAGGCAAAAACCTGGAACGTCATGGCCGGGCGCTATGTCATGGACTGGCTGGCCGAGCGTATCCCAGACGAAGTTGACGTCTGCCTGATCCACGGGGACTACCGCTTCGATAACCTGGTTCTGGAGGCCGAGGATCCTGAAAGAATCATCGGCGTCCTCGACTGGGAGCTGGCCACGCTCGGCGACCCGTTGATGGACCTGGGCAATTCCATGGCCTACTGGGTCCAGGCTGACGACGATCGCTATTTCCGCGGCTTTCGGCGCCAGCCGACTCACCTTCCGGGCATGATGACGCGCGCTGAGGTGGTCGATTATTACTGCGGTCAGACGGGTCTCAAGCCCGACAACTGGGCCTTCTACGAGGTTTACGGCTTGTTTCGTCTGGCAGTGATTGCTCAGCAGATCTATTACCGATATCACCACAAGCAAACCCGGAACCCCGCCTTCAGGCAATTCTGGATTGCGGTCAACTACCTGCTTCTGCGCTGCCGAAAAATCATCCGAACCGCGCGCGTCAAATGACGGGCAAGCGCACCAGACCTCGTCTCACCCCCGCCCGGCGGCGGCTGATTGATCAAGTCGTTGATCATTTACTGGAGCTGGCGCCAGTCAATCGCCGCTCCAAGCTTGATCAATTAGGCGCGCGAGTGCCACGAATTCATACCTGGGTGGCGGAACTGGTCGCCGCCAGCCAGGAGCCGACCCGGTACCTGCAAACCCTGTTCGAGCGAATCGGCGATGCCATGCTGGACGACCATGTGCCGGAAACGGTTGCGCTAAGCTGCCGCCGAGCTGTTCGGGCAGGCCTTGGCCATGCGGCAGGATCTGCTTGGCGAACAGCATGAGGACATCGACCAATCCCGTGAAGCGCTGGCCTGGGCCGAGCGGAGAATCAGCGAACAACAGCAGATGGCGCCAGGAACGAATGGTCTGGAGTTCAAAAATGGGCAGTGAGCAGGTCAGGGCGCCCGTCGACCCTTCCGAGGTGACGCAACTGCTTGACGAGATTCGATTCTCCCCGGAGCTTTTCGACCGGCTTGTCCCGATGGTTTACGACGATCTGAAGCGCATTGGCCGCGCTCAACGGCGGCGGCTGGGCGCCAACGTCACCATGCAGACCACGGCCCTGGTTCACGAAGCTTTCCTCAAGTTGCGTAACCACGCTCGGAACCCGATCGAGGATCGACTTCATTTCCAGCGTCTGGCAGCCTGCGTCATGCGCCAGTTGATCCTCGATTACACCCGCAAACAGTTGACCGCCAAGCGTGGAGGTAACCAGGTCCGAGAAACCTTCAATGAAGCCGACTATGCCCTGGTACCTGAAGACCTGGGTCGCATCATGGCGGTTGAACAAGCGCTGGCGGCCATGGAAGCCAGCAATGCCCGCATGGCCGAGGCCCTGGCCGCGCAGTTGTTTGCCGGCTACACCGTTGAGGAGATCGGCGAAATGCTGGGCGTGTCCAGTCGCACCGTGATCCGCGACCTCAGTCGCGCACGCGCCTGGCTCAGGGTCGAACTGAGCGAACTGGGAAGCCTTAACTGACGAGATCACTCTGCACGGGTGCCGACCGGTCAAGCCTCTGTCCTGATTCGGGCCGCGATCACGTTACAGTGAGGTATGAGGTACGAAAAAGAGTCCACCCCCATGCCGTTTTACTCGAAGGTGATCCTTGTCGTGTTGTTCGTGGCCCTGGCCGAGTCCGGCTTCGGGTATCCGCGCACCCTTTTTGAACGTGAACCCAACGATACGCTGGATCAGGCCCAGAGCTTTCGTGGCCAGGCCCGATTGATTGGTGAATTGCCGCCGGGGGATACCGACAACTTCTTGTGGGTGCTTGACGATACCGATTCGGATCGCTTGTGGACCCTCGAACTGACGGGCGAAACCGATTCGGAAATCCTGGCTGAACTGTTATGGCCCGCCGAAGAGATTGAAGCGGCGGTCATGGAGTTTGGTGCACAGCCTGATGAGACCAAAGGTGAGGAGACGGGACTGGCTGAGCTTGAAATCACCTCCCGTCGACCATCACGGGTCCTGCAGGATTTGCTGGTGCCACCGGGCGAGCATCTGGTTCGCCTGCGACAAAATGGTGGCACCGGCAATTACCGCCTCAGCTTTACGGATTCCGGCCGAGTCAACATTCGCGGCAGGGCAAACCCTGAAGACAACAATCCGCTGCAGGTCAACCCCGGACGCCAGTGGTTCTTTCAGCTCAATGTCGAGGAGCATGATTTCGATCTGGAAGTGGATGAAGAGGGCCGGTTGTGGCGAATCTCTGTCCTGTCGGAGTTGGGTAGTGAGATTGAAGCAATTGTTGTTGACGCCGACGGCGAACCACTTGTTGGCCCGGCCTTTGATCAGCCATTGCAGCACGTCTGGGCACGCCAGCCCCTGACCGAGGGCAGCCGTTTGCGCGTTCGCAGCAGAAATGGCCAGAACATCGGACGCTTTGGCGTACAGTTCGATCAGGATGGCCAGGAGGCTGACGAGATTTCTGCCGATCCCGAGCCGGAAGTCGCCGCTTCCCCAGACGAGGCCGCCTGGATTGAACCGGGCATTGCTTTCGAGATACCCCTTGAGTCACGCCAGCGCCACTGGCTGAGCTTTGCAGTCGATGAGTCGCTGGCCTCCGGCAGCCTGAACATTGACCTTGCAGGCGATGCGGCGACGGAGGCCACGGTCTGCCTGGCGAAGGCTGGCAGCCGTAGTGAAGTTTGTCGGAGCGGCACCGGCGAGGCCCTGTTTCAGGACATGCAGCTTCCCGTTGGCAGCTACAGCCTGGGGGTCAGGTTGGCACACCGAGCCGAGCCGGGCCGAGTCGAAATGATTCTTCGGCCTGGGCCGGCATTGCCGGGCCAGCGTGCCATCGAGCCGAACGACACCACTCACTGGGCGGCACCATTGCGCTCTGGCCGGCCAGTTGAGGGCAGTCTGCGTGACAGTCGCACAGCCTGGTTCGACTGGCACCTGGGTGGCGAGCCGCAGTTGTGGCAAATTGAAGTCGATGGCGAGAACATCACCCGGCTGGACCTGTATCGAGTAGGTGTGCGCAGTGCCTTGGCCAGTGACCGTCGCAGCCGGCGATCGCCCGGAAGTGGTGCGTTGTTGCTGGATGGCCAGTGGCTGTCGCCCGGTCACTACCGGATTCGCGTGGACGGTGAAGATAGCAGCTATCGTTTGGTGACCAGGGAACTTGGCCAGCCTGAGCCCGGCCGGGAACGTGAACCCAATGATAATCCTCAAACAGCCAATGCAATGCGGATGGGGCAGGTCATGCGCGGCAGTTTTTATTCACCGAACGATGAGGACCATTTCTACCTGCACTCGCCCGGTCGCAACCGGCTGGTCTTTGATCTCGATCCTCCGGCCGGAGGCAGCGCGCAACTTGAAGTCAGTTGGGCCGGGCAACGCATTCTGCTCACGCCGGAGATTGAACGGCGCACCCGCTTCACCAGCGTGGTTCCCGAGGGCGACTACCGGCTCAAGGTGACCGGCAGCGCCGAACCGTCCGCGGATTACGCGCTTCGGGTTGACTTTGACCACCCCTGGTCCGGTCATGACGCCCATCCGTTCATGCCCATGCCCTGGCTGGCTTTGCCGTTCCCGGGAAATGGTGTCTATCACAAAGCGCTGAATGCTCTTGGCTCGCGCCAGGAATACCTGGCTTTGCCGGTGACCGAGGAGGATCGAGACATCGTTATCCATTCGTCGACTTTAAGGCATGTCCAGGTCGTTGACGGCCATGACAATCGACTGGATCTGGTCGAGATCGACGAAGAGGACGCCTATACCACCACGTTGCCAGGTGGCGTCCAGTGGTACCTTGAGCTGCGTGCCGGCCGCGCGGACCAGGAATACCGAATTGATGATGAAGCACTGGTTGCCGCCAGTGATGTCGCGGTCCAGGCCAGTCTGAGCCTGTCGACTGACAGGGTTGCCGCCCATACTCCCCTGGCCCAGCGCATCGGCGCTCAGCTTGAGCTTCGCAACCAGGAAAGCGAGTCGCTCGAACTGCCCATCCAGGTTCACGCCACCCATCACGGCTGGGCAGTGGAAGGCCTGGATGAAACGGTCGTGCTTGGTGCAGGCGAGAGCAATGTCATTGAATTTGAGCTGGTGGCACCGCCGGACTTGCCCGACGATGCGCCCCTGACCCTGTTCGCGGCCGTTGCCAATATTCATGTTAGTGAGTCGGTGACAATCGTTCCCCGTATTGATCCGGTGCACCCGGAGTCGGCGTCAACACGGGCCCAACCCTTTTATGGAATGGTTGATCTGGCCTGGGGTGCGCTTGGTGCGCACTTCGTTGACCCGCAGTCCGGGGAAACAATTGACCAAAGTTGGGGCGGTAACCGGGTTTTTCTCCAGTTCCTCAACGACGGCATGGCCGCCGGTGGCAGTTCGATGGACTGGCGCGAAATGGATAACCCGCTGCCGCCGCTGAGACTGGCCGGCGAGGGTGGTGAATTACACGCGTTCGTCTTCAATCAGCGCTCACGCCATGACATGAACAGTCGCTGGCGCGACGTGGAGATTCGCTGGGGCAATCAACCCGATGACCTGCCTCACGGCAAGACCATCACGCTGGAAGCAGGAGATGGTGAACAGTTTTTCGCGCTGCCAGCCCCCATTCAGGCCCAGTACGTGCAGATTCGTCCTCGCTCCGCCTGGGGTGGCCAGCGGACCACGGGGACAGGCCTGTTTCGCGCCCTCGGTCAACCAGCCGGCCCGCTGGCAGATGCCAAACGCAATCTGCTGGCCGCACCCCTGGGCGGCCACTGGATCTACACTCGCCCTGCGGGCAGTACGGACCATGATTTTCCGTGGGGCGGGACTCAAGCCCATCGCGGGCAGCGAATTCGTGGGCGCACGATCGATGCTGCTTTTGGTTTCCTCCAACATCGAGTTGCACGGCTGGACAAGCTGGTCTGGCAAGACAGTCCGGACGATGCCGGCGAGCTGATTGGCAAGGTGCGGGTGTACACCAGCACCGAAAGTCCGCTGGGGCCATGGCTTGATCATGGCGACTGGGTTCTTGAGCGTGGCGAGCAGATGCAGGCTGAGTTCGAGTTTGCCGATCAGCCACCGGAGGCGCGTTACCTGCGCCTGGTGTTCTCCGAGCCGGAACCTGGCGACACCAGTGTGTGGCGCATTCCAGCCGATATTCGCGCCTACGAAGCCGATTCCCTCGCTAGTGGCCACTCGGCGCTGGCTTACTGGGGTATGGATGACCAGCACGGTCCATGGGAGCCCGCTGCCCAATCCCTAGCCGCGGTGGAAGATCGCAGCAGCACGCCCGACAGACCCAAGGCATTGTCCAGTCCGTTGCCGAGCCGCATCACGGCTGAGCTTGAAGAGCCAGGTGATGTGCGCAGCTACCGCATCGAACTGGGCGCAGCAGAAAATACCTTGAGTTTTACTCTGGACGAGAGCATGGCCGGCCGCCTGCGTGCCCGGCTGATCGGACCGGGGGGAGACAGCATTGAACTGGAATTCAGTGGCAAGGATGGCCGTCGGGTCGCCAGCGAGGTTGGCCTGGAACCGGGCGAGTACCGTCTTGATATTGAAATGCCGCCCCGGTCGATTGCGTTTCTGTGGGACGGCAGCGGCAGCGTCGCCTCTCACCAGTCCGCCATTTACCAGGCGCTTGGGCGTTTCGCCCAGGGCCTTCAGCCCGGCAAGGAAGTGGCTAATTTGATGCCACTGGGTGGCCCGATGCTGATTCATGACTGGGCGGAATATCCGATTGAGATCACTGCCACGCTGGCCAGCTACAACAATTCATTTACCTCCTCTGATTCCGAACCCGCCTTGATTGCTGCCAGTCGTGCACTTGAACGGCGCGATGGCGAGCATGTGATCTTTCTGATCACCGATGCCGAGCTGATCAGAAGGAACCTGGCAGTCTGGAACGATCTTGAACGCGTCCGACCGCGTATCTTTGCCCTGGAAGTCAATCACGGCAGCCGGGTCGATATCGACGAGAATCGCTGGTACCAGAACCTGATGAAATCCTGGGCCAACGCAGGCAACGGCAACTATCGCTACGCAATAGGGCGCACCGATCTGGTTCGTGGTTTCGAAGCCGCGCTTCGCGAACTGCGCCAGCCGACGCGTTTTGGCCTCGAAGTCGAAAGCACCTGGCAGGCGCCGCCGGAACCGGGCTACCTGAGCGTAACGGCCGGTGAGACGCCTGTCATCGGTGCCGGGGTCGTCCACCTTATTTTCGATGCATCCGGGTCGATGCTAAGGCGCATGACAGGTGGTCGCAGAATTGATGTGGCCAAACGGATCGTGCGCGAAGTACTCGATGAACGCGTCCCGGAGGAAGTGCCGTTGGCGTTGCGGGTTTACGGTCACACCGAGCCGCACAGTTGTGAAACCGAGTTGCTGGTCACGCCAGTTTCAGGCAATCAAGCCGAGGTACACCGTGCCATTGATGCTATCCAGGCGATCAACCTGGCGCGGACGCCATTGGCTGCTTCGCTGAATGCGGTTGTTGACGATCTCAAGGGATTTGAGGACCAGCAGCGACTGGTCATCATGCTGACCGACGGCGAGGAGACCTGTGATGGTGACGTGGAGCAAGCGGTGGCCGATCTGATCGATGCAGGCGTTGACGTTCGCCTCAATATCGTCGGTTTCCATATCGAGGAAATCGGCCTGCAGGCTGAATTCGAGCGTTTCGCCGAAGCCGGCGGCGGGCACTATTTTGACAGTCAGGACGGCGAGCAACTGGTCGATGGTCTGGCCCAGGCCCTGGCTGCCGAATTTCGCGTAGAGGATGCGGCGGGTAACGAAGTGGGCCGTGGTCGGGTTGACCACGAGCGGATCAAGCTGGAACCGGGCAACTATGAACTGATCATCGAGACCAGTGCCGGCGACAAGCGTCGCGATATTCGAATCCAGCCGGATCAGGTCATGGAGATCAGGCTGTCCGATGACTGAAAGGAACACGACTATGTTGTACTTGAGAACATGCACTGCCTTGCTGCTGATCTTTACCAGTTTTCAGGTCGCGGCCGACGCCTGCTTTTCCGATCCGGCCGATCGCTTCCAGGCCGCCGAGCGGGACCTGCATGAGTTCTATCGCGCTATCAGCTTTGCCCAGGATCAGGCGCCGACCGAGCAGTTTGACGTCGCCTCGCGTCAGGCACTTATTGGCGATGACCCCGACGACCTGTTCGCCTGGGTTCGTGACCATACCCGACTGTTGCCCTACCAGGGCGCGCTGAAAGGTCCGCGTGGCACATTGATGGATCTCGGAGGCAGCCACCTGGATCGTGCCCTGCTGCTGGCCAGGCTGCTCGAAATTGCCGGTCACCAGGTTCGCCTCGCCCACGCCACACTGAACCAGGACGCAGTTGCGCAACTTGAGGCACTACCGTTCTCGAACAACTCGCCATCCCGGCCGCTCAGCAGTGCTGACAAGGCGGATATATATCGTGACCTTGCCCGGCAGATGGGCACCGATGCCAATACACTGCGTGATCACGCCCGTGTCCAGGAGCAGCAGGCCCGGACCATGCGCGAGCAATTTGCCGGCAAGATTGAACGCCAGGCCCAGGCGCTGGCCGCCCAGATCGACTGGTCCGGACCGGATCCGGCAGAGTCTGATCAAGATCGAGCGGCCCTGGCCGATCACTGGTGGGTCCAGTTGCGCACCCGACAGGGCTGGACCGACCTGGATCCCTCGCTGCCCGCACAACAGCCGGGTGCTCGCCTTCATACCGGCCCCTTCGAAACCCTCTGGGCCGAGGATCTTCCGAAAAAGGCAATGCATGTTCTGGCATTCGAGGTTGTCGCCGAGCGCCTTGAGCGTGGACGATTGCGGGAGCGAACCGCGCTTGGGCATGAAGTGCCCGCAATGGACTTGCCGGATCAGCCCCTGGTGCTGGAGGTGCATCCGGCCGGACTGCCCGGGGAAACCGCCCTGATGAGTCGCATCGATGACTACAATCATGACCGCATCTCCAGGCTGCTGCTGCAAGAAGATGAGTGGGTTCCCTTTCTGGTCATTGGCGGGAAGCCGGTCGTGCAAAAGGCCATTCGTATCGACGGCAGCGTGGTCGACCAGGTCGGTCGCTCGGCGCAGGCTGAATTGATGGAAGAAGCCAGCGGCCTGCTGGGCCAGTTGGGCCGGGGACGCGGCGATGACACGGCTCCGACGCCTGAATTGACCGCGGTGTTCTTGCGCCTGACCGTCCATGCTCCTGGACGGCCGGCCGAGACCTTCGAGCGTAGCCTGATGGACGTGGTCGGTCCGCATCGACGTACGGATCGACCGCGGGATTTCGAGTTTTCGGATAGTGTTCGCCAGGCCCGCGCGCTGGGCATGCTTTCGTCCACTGAAATCATGGCACAACGCAGTTGGTGGCCGCCGGCCTACGCGGTGGGTCATATCCTGCACGATATCCTGGCCAACCGCCGTGCCATGCTTGGCGCCGTCCATGCCGTGCGCCGTGACAGCCTGGAATTGACCGGCAAGGCCATCGAATCGTTGAACCCCGCTCCGGCCGATCTGGTCACCCTGGCCTCACTGCGGCGTACGCTAAGCCCATACAGCGAGGTCATTGCACTGACGCGATTGAACCTGATCAGCACCTTCGAGCGACTGGATACTTCACCGGAAGGACCCGTGTTGACCCGCGGCTTCGATATCATCGACAACCGAGTGGAAGTCATCGGCAACAGTGGTGTTGATGCGCGCCATATCCGTCTGACTCAGGGTGTGATCGACACGGCCCTGGAAGCCAGGTTGCTGGACACAGAAGGCCGCGTGATCAATACCAGCCTGGCGTTTGGCCAGGCACTGGATACGGCGCCATGGCAGCCGCTGGAGGCTGTCCAACTGGAAGCCCTATCGCCTGATAGGGCGGCCTACCTCAACCAGGCGCAAGCTGCAGGTAACCAGGTCGTGTTGCCGACCGATCCACATTTGGTCGAGGATCTGACATGGTGGCGGGTTGATCCGGTTACCGGCTCCACGCTGGGCATCGGTGCCCATGGTCGTGGACAGGCCATGGTCGAGGCTTTCATCATGGAATGGAAGGCGATCAACAACGCGCGCTCTACGGCCTCGTTTGTTGTGCTGGTCTGGCAGTGCCTGGTGCCCGGACGGCCTGCCGTTGCGATGAAATGCTGCATCAAGCGCGAGGCTGCCAAGGTGCTGGCCAAGAATGTGCTGTCAGAGGTGAACGCCGAATACCTGGAACTATTGGGGTGGATGCCGGATTCGTTGGTTTATCAATTGGCCCTGGGTGTGGGCGTTGGTCATTTTAGTGATGCGGGTGTCGATAGAGTGACCCCGGATCCATGCTGAGGACTCGATTCATGCCAACCCATCAATTCATCCGAAACTGCTATGCCATTGGCTTGATTCTTCTGGCGCTGATTTTGGGCCTGTCGGCCAGTCAGGCTGGCGAATTACCAGCGCGGCTGAACGCGGTTGATCTGGAACTCAATTCCCCGCACAGTCTGTCAGCCGAGGGTTGTAATCGTGCGCTGCATTTCAGGGTGACCGGCATGGAGCTGCGGGATCGTTACGCCGGCCATGCACCACCGCCGGGTCAGCACTGGCTTGTCATGGACGCGCGGGTCGAAAACCGGATGCCGGCAGATCTGCTGTTCGACCTGGACTACCGGGAGGAAATTCTGATCGCTTCCCTGCAACGCCAGCTCTACCTGCTGGTCAACGGGAAGTTGGTGACCCGTCGGGTCCTGTTCGATGATGATGAAGGTGCCATGGAAAACAATTTCGTACTGGGCCAGATCGGACACAGCATGGGTGGCCGACTGGTCTACCCGGTTCCGGCCGAGGGCATCGAAACGCTGTCGTTGCGCTATTACCACGATGAGTTTGCGCCCGCTATCGTGTCGTTGCTGGGACAGGAAGGCGTTGCCAGCCAGCCGAGCCAGATCCAGACCAATGAGTTGATGACCATTGGCGTCACGGGCACCAGCTTTCAACAGGAATGGCACGGCCAGGCGGCGCCGAAAGGGATGGAGTGGCTGGTGGTTGATCTGCGAGGACAGGGCACCTGGACCATCGAAGCCGACGCGCTGGCGCTGGACCGGTCGGCCGACCCGCGTGACAAAATCGAGCTCCCCAAGGTGATGGAATACGTGCAGGCTCAGGGCTTGCTGACCGCAGTGGCGGATGGTCAATATGCCTATCCTCGCGACCTGTCCTTGAGTCTGATTCCGGACGAGCCGGCGTTCCTGCCGGATGCTTTTGCCGGGGGCAAGGCTGTGTTTCCGGTTCCGACTGATGCTGAAACAATCGAACTGGAAGTTCATTTTCCGGAGTTTCGAGGTCCGGGCATCACAACACCCATCCCCAATTCCATGACCTTCGTTCTCAAGGGGGGGCCTACATCTCCAGCGCATTCGACCGCGTTGGCAAACATTGAAGATGAGCCGACACCATTTACCCTGCATGCGCTCGAACAGCACACTCAGTTCGCTGATTACATCGCCGAGCCCGATCAAACCCTGATCGTCCTCGATGCTTCGATGCGAAACACCAGCCCGGTCGGCGGCATGATGGCGATATCCAGCCGCATCGACCTGCTGACCGCCGATGACAGCAAGCTTGAACTGCTCGGCGCCTACAGTCGCGGTTCAGTCCCCTTGGCCGAGCCATTCTGGCTGCCCACCGGCGGTGCGCTCCGCCGTTTCAACCTCGTCTACCGGGCGCATGCCAACAGCTTGCCTGAGAAGCTCGCATACCGTGGTGTCTCCATAAACACCACGGTTCCCTTGCCGTAAGGTACTCAAGTGGACCTGGGCGTTACTGCATTACTGATGCTGGCGATGTCCATCTTCCTGACGTCCGGCGTGGTTTCCGAATCGGCCTTGCGCATGATGGTCAACTGGGAAGCCTGGATGTTACCGTTTCCTTTACCGGCGCTGTTCCCGTCGGCAGTACTGTTCGCGTCGCCGCCGCAAGCGGCAAGCAGAAAGGTCGCCAGCATCACACCCAGGCGCTGCTGATTTTTCGATGGGTGGCCTGGTTCTCGCGTTGAGCGTTTGCGGCGCCTGGCGCAAACCCCGTCATGGTGACGCCTTCACTCCAACTGGTACAAAATGTGTTCAATGAAAATACGGAGATAGTCTCATGAGCGAACCGAAATTCAGTCCGGGACAGGTTATCCACCACAAGAAGTACGATTACCGCGGCGTAGTCGTCGATGTCGATCCAGAATTCGCCGGCACCGAGGAATGGTACGAGCAGGTCGCCACCAGCCGGCCGCCGAAGGACCGGCCCTGGTATCACGTGCTGGTCCACGACGCCGCACACGCGACCTACGTGGCCGAGCAGCATTTGGAAGAGGAACCGTCGAACCGGCAAATCCAGCACCCGGCGCTGGGCCAGTTCTTCGATACCTTCATCGACGGTCGCTACAGGCGCAGCCTGCACTGACCGGCCTATATTCAACAGGCTCGGGGCATTCAGTCGCATCCTACTGCATCAACCAGGCAACCAGCGCTATTGTCGCGGAGATGCCGAAGGTGATGGCGCCGGCCTTGGCGAAGGCGGTGTGCCAGGCGGCGCGTTGTGCCGGGGGGCGGTCGTCCAGCCAACTGCCCCAGCCGCTCAGCGAAAGACCATCTTCACCCTCGCGGATACGCCCGTGGGCCCAGATTCGGTCACCTGGTTGGATTGTCTTCTCTTCCATCCCTTCTGTTTTGATGACATGAAAAAGAAGGAGCGAGCCAGCAGTCTTGAGCGGATCACCACCGGTCTCGACAGTGTCCATGGGCGCGCCATCAAGCGAGTAGCGCCGGTTGCGTACCAGGATATCGGTTTCCGATATCTTCCCGGACCGGATGATGATGCTGGCATCCGGATTGTCTTCATCGACCAGCCTGAAATTGGTTGATACCTTGCCAATGCGGCGAACATTCGAACCATTGTTCGAGCGCGACATGAAAAACCCCTTGCTGGTTCGGAATGCGCGCAGCCATAGCGCTGGTTGGTCCGTCACAGGTGATACTTCCGCGGGCTCGCCGGGCTGGGCAATGCCGACGACCGACCTGTTCTTGCCAGTGGACGCTGTCGCTGGCGTGACAACATCGGTTGCCAAGATAGCGCGTTGCCTGCGATTGAGATTGTAAAGGGTGAAAAGCAGCGAAAGCACCGCAACGGGGAGGGACAGGATCAGCAGTGTCATGGGATACGGGTCCATGTGAGAAGATTCTATTAATCACTACGCGAGTTCTGGTAGATTGCAGCCATGTTCTCGTAAAAACAGGCGGCGTCGGCAATGAACAAGAAGGCACTTTTTATCCTGGCTGCTCTGGTCGTCCTGGTCCCGGTTACCATCTGGTTCTTCGGCGACGACGAGTTGAACGAGGGCGCAAGACAATGGCAAGTCTGGCATGAGGCGCGTGCCGGCCAGCCCGCTGAAGGCTTTCTGTATCAGCTTGGCCTGAACGCACCACCTGGAATGGATCCGGTCAGCGCCGGCGAGCTATGGTATCGAGTCTTTCGCGAAAACTACGCAGAATCAAACAACCCAATCTACAACACTGCGGAGATACCCTGGGCTGCTGAGCGCCTGGCCACGCCCGAAACCGGACAACTCAATGCACTGATCGCTTGTGCCACGGACCCTCAAACCGATTGCGACGGACTTGACAGCTTGCTGGCGCAACACGCGCTGTTGCTGCAGCGATTCAAGGCCTGGCCAGTAGAGCCGGGCTTCGAGCGTGCCGCTCCGGACCTGGCCCTGATGCCTTCGATGGCGGTGATCGTCGCTGCCAGCCAGCTGGCCTGGCTGGAGGCCGAGCAAGCGTTTCAGGCTGGCGAGTCCGAACGGGCGGCTCATTTGATCACCGCGCACACGCACAAACTGAGAACCTATCAGGACAAGGCCGATAGTCTGTTGCAAATGGTCGTTGCCATTCGGATGATCAGTAATCAGGTCGACCACCTGGTTGAGCTGTCCAACAGGGGCCAGCTATCGGCACTTGATCTGGATCTTGATCATTTGCTGCGTGATCTGGATGCACCCGCCGAAATGCTTGAGCAAGTCATGCTCGGCGAGTTCGGCCTGGTTTTCCACTTGATGGACTGGATTGAAAGCAACCCGGAGATCGTCGTTTCAGCCGATTGGTACGATGCTTGGATGATTCGGCTTTTTTACCGCAAGAATATGACAATCAATACCAGTCACGACCTCTACCGCTGGGTTGCCGGCCTGGCAAGCCCGACCGATGTGAGCGCAATCAGCGATGGAACGAAGCCGGGCTGGGTCGGCCCGTTCAGCATCAGGAACTACTGGAGCATTCTTCACCCGACGGTGCTGCCGAACTACGAGCCATTTCTGATCTACGTTGGCCGCTTCCACGATCTGCGCGCCAAACTCGCATTGGCTCGCGCCTACCTGTCCGACCCCGCAATTGATGATGCGGCGCTGAAACGCCTGGTCAGTATCAATCCCTATGGCCACGGCCACGGCGTCAGCCTGGACCAGCCGAATGACCGCCTCTGCCTGGGCGGCCCATTGGAAGACCAGACCGGCATACGTTGTGTGCCAGTGGTGGCGGAAAAGGAACCAATCAGTTCCCGACCAACCGAGAGGGAACTGTAGAAGAGTGTCCCACCGATCACTGTCCCGACTTTCGCTCTCGCAAACGCGTCACCTGCTCACCGGCAATACCCCAGTTGTCAGTGCTCACTTCATCGATTATCACGACAGTTGTAGCGGGGTTCTTGCCAAGCACATTCTGGAGTAACCTGGTGGCGCCGGCGATAAGCGCCTGCTTATCCTCTGAGCTCACCTTTTCATCCGTGATCCTGATATTGACATAAGGCATCTCAAGGCTCCTGATTGAAGTTGATGGCGGTAATAGCATTCTGATAATCACGGAGCAGCGCAGCATTCTCGATGGAACCATGATGGTGAAGTTGTCGCCATCCAGCGTTGGTCCAGCTGAATGTGCGCGACGTACGGATTTCGAGCTTCAGATCAGTTCCGTCACTGGTAAACGTTCCCCGCTCTCGCCCCACAGCGATAAACATTCCCTCGGTTTGGTGGAGGGAATAATCAAAAAACTCGACATATACCTGGCCAGCCCCACTGAATAGCCGGCTGTACAGAGCCGCGATCGCCTCCCAGCCCCGTCGAACACCGCCGCCGACAGGGTTTGACAACGAAGCTTCATCACCCTGCAGCCAAATGTTCGCCATAAGATCAATATCCCGGCTATTGAATGCGCGATAGAACTGGACCAGTGCGGCATAAGGAGAAGCACTGTTCTCCGGGGATTCCCGTCCCGTAATGGGTGACGATACAAAATTCATAAATAGCTCCTTACGGTTGCACATACAACTAGGCAAATAAAAAAACGAACTTAGATCCGCGAGCGCACTTTTCGCGCCAGGTCTGCGTATTGGCGGAGTTCATCTTCTCCAATCAACGTGGTCATTCTTCGATACAACTCCTCCCCAATGGCCTCCAACCGTCCCGAAATCTCCCGGGCACGGTTTGTGGCAACGATTTGCTGCCCAGTTTGATATTCGGTATCTCCGGTCGAGCGCAACAAATAGCCGGCATCGACCAGCCGATCCACGAAGCGCGTGACCGTCGACTTTTCAAGATTCAGTTCCCGACCGATCTCAGATGGCGACAGCCCGGGCTTGGCAAGCACCAGGCGAAGAAGGTAGGCGTGCGAAGGCGCCAGGGAAAGCTCGCCATAGGCTTCTTTCCATAGACGATCGACATCCCGGGCCAGCGCAACGGTATTGAAATACAGGCATCGCTCAAACATAAGTTCAGGATAGCAGCCTTAAGTTGTATATACAACCCTAAAATCAGGAAAAAGGCGTCGTTGTTCGGCTTCATATCCCATGCTTTCCTCCCATATGCATAACAACTTACCCGGTGTCAAAATTGGCAACAAGGTACGGGTTACCCTCAGAATCAACGATGCAGGCGTAAAATTCTGTTGTAAATCGCTTCACCTCGGCTATATCGTCTTGATTATCGAGAAAGTCGCGCCATTTGCTGCTTTCCATGCAT
This sequence comes from Wenzhouxiangella sp., assembly GCA_041747995.1. Taxonomy (GTDB): domain Bacteria; phylum Pseudomonadota; class Gammaproteobacteria; order Xanthomonadales; family Wenzhouxiangellaceae; genus Wenzhouxiangella. Next base: position 12,198 of record JBGTEC010000038.1, on the reverse strand, counting down.
TCCCTGGTCTGACCTTTCACTGCTGCAATGCAATCCTTTTCATTGTCGCATAGCTTTACAAGGTCATACTCCACGATCTTCCTGAAAGCAACCTCCTCCAGTTGTCGTTCGCTACACGCTGAAAGTATAAATGCAAGCGATAGAAAAGCGAGAGTACGCATCAGCTTCTCAGGCGGTACAACGAAGGTTTGAATGAGCGCATTGCTAGATCCGATTTACAGTTTGTACATGAATCCGAATACCATAGAAAAGAATGATTCCAACAACCCCGAAGCCAAGACCCAGAAGCGGCCAAATCCAGGCCTTTAGGCCAGTGGCTCTCGCTTCCACATAAATCCAAAATCCGGCACCGAAGTTAACCAATAGGCCAAGCAATATAAAGGCTCGCTGTGAGTAATGCTCTATGTGAACAGGTATAACCGCGCCATAGGTTCTTGCGACATAAACGTTGCACAGAAATCGCGCCAGCCAGCCTAGAACCACCAGCAAAAACAAAAGCAGGATTAGCTTCTCATCCCTCGTCATTTATCGCCCTTGTGTTTTAATGCCCGCTAAAGCGACGCGAGGAACGAGCAACGGGTGATCGCAGGCAGCGCGCATTGCCGGGTCATCGTGGTGAGAATACAAACTCATGCCCATTCCATGAAATTCTACCCAATTGAACGCCATATGACGCATCAGGAATTCCGGAGATGACTGACATGGTTTCATCGGAGCCATATGAAACACGATAGCTGGAGTGTGCCACGCTTCGGATATAGCCGGCAGTGTAGGTCTTGTTCCCGGTTTCCTGTATAAGAAGTTGGCTCATCTGATCTGCCGTCATCTCAGGCCATATATCTTCTGTTACATCCACATATTTGTCCTTCTGAATTTCAAAGACCCATCGGTTTTCAACCGACGCTCCATCTTCAGTGATAAGAACAAATATCGATTGGTCGGAATTGCGCTTAAAGTACGAAATATGATACACAAACAAAACATCATCACATTCCAGCCGGTAGCGTGTCGGCCTTTCTTTGCTCAAGCATGTTGACAGAAATGCTCTCGTAACGTCTTCACCGGAGTCACGATCAACGACATTGCTTTCGAAAATCACATCAAGTGTATCGACGCTCTGTATAGCTGCCGCATGAGCCAAAATAATTGGCGTTAACAGCATAGCTAAAACCAATATTCTCGTCCAAAAACGTATCATGAATGGTCCTATAAATCGCAGATAAACGGTGCGGCATCGAAACCGACCCAGCTTTGATCTTAATTCGTCCCGGAGCCTCAAAAAAGGTCTTTTGCAGTTTTAAAGCTACAGAAGCAAAAAGATAAAGCCTACCAGTAACACAACAGCGGTGGCCCCCAGGAAAAGGACTCCCAGTAGATTTGCAAGGCCCGCACAATCCTGACAGAGATATCGCTCCATCAGCGGTGGCTTCAAGACTAACAGGGGAACCAGCCTCGCAAAATATAGTAGCTGATCACTTTCTGCACCTTTTGCTCCGCACCTTTCACATTTCACTAGCTTTACTCCGACATGGCGGTATCAAATTGCGGCTCAGCCTCCGGGATCGATGGTCGCAACTATCTGATGTCTATGCGTATTTCTAGCTATTCCAGGATAGCAGAATCTGGATTTTCCTTGAGGAACTGAGCCGACAGCTTAGTGCGAGCGGTACTGATTTTTTCAAGGCATTCCTCCCGATGGGAGATGGCCGGACTTACAGTCTTGAGCGCCGCCTCGGTACGCTCGAGGTAACGCACTACAATCTCCAAAGGTTCTTCTAGGAACGGCGTGGTACAAACGGATTCAAGCGAGAAACCCTTATCGATGAGAGCGAGTACCGCCTCAGGAGAATGAGGCAGGGCACGTGCGATGGCATGCCTAAGTGCGAGAGACGCACCAGCATCCGCTCCAGGCTTCAGCCGCTCCGCCACGTGAAGCCAAGCGGGTTCCGCAGACGCCACCTCAGAAAGAACTGAGCCCCAGCACGAATGATCTTTCCAAAGTCGAATAACAATAGCCTTGGAATCTCGCTCATCCACCTCTTCAAGAAGCGCTTCGGCTGATGTAAAACAGACCTCAGCCTCCGCACCGTTAACCAATGCGGACAGGGAAAAAGCGAAAACCAAAAAAGCTATTTGTCTGGGCACCACAATCGATCCTCCTCTACTACCATCCAAGGTTGATGGATAAGCCGGCGCCAGCCGGTTTTTGGCTGCACAAGCCAACCCATGCCTATGGTCATGAAGATTCCCTTGGCGTCACCTTGGCCTGCGCAGCCAGGCAGGCGGCAAATAGCTCACCCAGGGTGAGCTGATCATTCCAAAGCCCTTCCAGATCGATACCGTATTCGCATTCTACCTCCTGAGCCAAGGTTTCCAGCTCCATGGCATCTGCCTGCCATCGGTGTGGATAAAGCACCCGGTAAACATCCAACACAAGATCTTGCGGCCGCAGTTTGAGGCGCTCTCCTTCAGAAAAAGCAAATGCCTGGACGAAGACGGTAAGAAAATTTCGAATTCCTTCCTTAGAAGCATCGGGAAATGCACGCCGCCATCCCTTGCCCTGACAATTGCGACTACGAAAGGGCATGGGCAATCGACCGCTGCTCCACAGGGCCCAGGATGAAAACGCCGCGATGAGTAGGATGATGACGAGTGTGCTATTCATGTCTACATATCTTCATAACGGCCAACCTCTAGGCTGTGACCTGCTACACCTGGCGCGCTTGAAAGGCTTGCCGGGGCTGTTTTGAGCGACCGGTCAAGTCCCATTATCTCCACACTGAGTACAGGAATCGACAAAAAGCACGAAATCCCGGACTGTGGTTACGGGCCTCATATTGCAGACCTCGCCCGGTGATGGCGCGTGACGATTGAGTCGCTTTATAACGTCGAGCACTGCGTCATCCAAGTCTTCATCCACCATCCCATATATTTTGCCAATATCGTCGTTGGCCCGAACAGGGAAGTCGACCACCGCGTCAGATTCCCAATCCTGGAACACCATATACACAGCGAGGATCACTTCCTCCGACGCGTCGTCATTGCTGAATTCCGACCGAAAGGTCTGGAAGCTATCTCCCGAGCGATTTCTCGCAATTGAGCGCGAGCGAAAGCGAATCAAAGCGTTGCCGGCCAGGAAAATGGCAGCGAATCCGAGAATGGTAAAACTCCAGGTTGACATTGACCTTCCTCTGGCAGCCTAGTGCCGGCGTCGACCGGCGGACCTCGCGAAGCGAGGCCCGTCCAAGTGGAACGCAAAGTTGGGGTTCATTTCTCGTCTAGTAGCTGCGTGAGTGGATTCGAGGCGCCCGCATATTCCTTGACGGCTAACGCGAAACCGGAGAAATCCTTCAACCAGACCGGAACGGTGATGGGGCCTTTGTTCCGGGCGGTGGTGATGAAGATGTACGGAACGCCACTGATATCGCGCACTTCGGCGGTCTGAATCTCGGCCCAGGGAGCCAGACGGTACATGCCCATCATGTTGTAACACTTGAGGCCTGCAGGACCGATCCGAATAGGAAACAGCGCGGCGGCGCCGTACATGAGTGCCGCAATGGCACCGAAGGCGACGAAAGGAATGATCGCGGCTATGGCAAGGTCGCTATAGGCAGGGAACCGACCAGCATTCAATTGCCCGACTACGGTGGCTGTGACGATCAGTAGGCCCAAAGCAATCATGAGGCTGCGAAACATCAAGACATACGGTGTCGGATCTGAGCGGAATGTCTTTCGAAGATCGAGCATTGTTATGCATTGCCGACCTAGTGGGTTCGGCTTTGTCATCGACATGTATTTACTCAGAGCACCATTTGCAGCGCTCGCCAGGCAGAACGGATTAGCGAAGTATCGCGCGCCGCTTCTCTTAGTTTTTCGAGTTTGATGTCATCCATCCAGTACCCGCTGAGCATGACGGCGGTTGGGAACTCTACGGCGCCAATCTGCGCTAAAGGGTCTTCGCGCAACAATACAAGATTGGCGCGATAGCCCGGCGCAATCACGCCGGTTTGCTCAAAACCGAGAATTTGAGCACTTGTCCGCGTGGATGACACCAGTGCCTGATGGGGCGAAAGCCCTGCCTCAACCAGGAGTTCCAGTTCCCGAGCCATCGACTCACCTGGAATGATGGCGAATAGGCCTGCGTCGGTGCCTGCTACCAGGGGTACACCTGCTTCATGCAGTAATCGAGTCGCCGCAAGATAGAACTTGGCGCGCGGCCCCTCATATGCCGACGGGTCGGCCTGGCTCCAGTACTTCGCATCACTGCGCTGCGCGAGACGGATCAGTGGATTGATGGTGTCGGAGCCGGGGCGTTGCAAATACGCGCCCTTGGTCTCAGCAGTCAACACCAATGCTTTGTGGGCAATCAGCGTGGTGGTAACCGCTTCGCCAGATTCAGCCAATTGTTCGGCCACGACTCTCATCCGGTTCTCATCCAACTTACCGCGAAGACTATGCCAGACCAGCGTTTCGACATGTTCGAATGTTATGAAACCGCGACCGAGCGAATCCTCCCATGGGATCTCAAAAGGATTCTCGCGAGGAATGCCGGCGCTACGTTCACCCTCCGGTGTATGGCCCATTACCCGCATACCAAGCACGTCTGCCTCATCGAGAATGGCATCGAAGGCATCTCGGCTTAGATTGGAATACAACTTCAACTCCCGATAGCCGGCATTGTATTGATCGCGCACCGCGGCCCGTGCCTCGTCATCTGTGGTGACTGTCTGCTGTAGCGGGTTTTCGTTCGGACCTCGGCTGTTCAGTATCGGACCGGTGGTGACAAAGTCCGGCCCGAGGATCACACCCTCTCTGATGCCCCGGGAAAGCGGCAGATGGAATGGGTAGCCCGACAAATTACGCAGGCCGGTAACCCCATGGGATAGATAAGCCGCTAACTCCGCCTCGTCGCTAAGGTGGATATGGGCATCGATCAGCCCCGGGATCAGGCTGTGACCGCTGGCATCGATGGTGCGAACGCCGTCCGGTGCCGCTAATTCGCCGGCGGCGCCAATTTCTACAATGCGATCTCCGATGACCAGCACAGCACGTGCATCTTCTGCGTCTGGCGCGCCAGGCACCATCGAAATCAGCCGAACATTGTCGATCAGCACACCGACGGGTTTGTGTTTGTCCGGTTCCAGCGCCGCAGGGAAATCTGTAACGATATGCCTCAGCCAGATAAACAGAATGAGTAAGGTGATCGCGATCGTGATTCCCGCGATCCTGGTCCTTGTGAACTTTTTGCTAATCATTTTTGGTGTAGCTCGAGATCCAGGAAAGTGGTGGTCATCTTTGCTGTTTTTCTAACTCTTTTCGTCCGGAATCCGGATTCTGCACCTGCTGACGTTGATATTGCGTTGGTGTCAATCCTGTATAGGTTTTAAAAAGCGTATTAAATGTCGATTTAGAATTAAAACCTGCAGCGAATGCGATTTCCAGAATGGATTTTTTTTCCCCAGGTTCCTGAAACTGCCGTTGCACCTCGGCCAATCGAAGCTGATTGATGTAATCGCAAAAACTGATCCCTGCGCCCTGATTAATGGCCCAGGAGACATCTTTACTGCCCAGGCCGATAAGACTCGCAAGGTCAGCTACAGCCAACCGAGGCTGAGAATATAATTTCTGTTGCTCGATCAGGGCGGCAAGTTGCTCAAATACGGCCTGCGCCTGTGCATCCGTAGTGGCTGGCTTTTGCTCAGTTGCCACCTCTGCTGCGGCAAGCCCATCGAAAAAATCTTTCTGTCTGCCGGCGCGCAGAACCAACAAACAAATCAGGCCAAAACCCAGTAACTGATGCAGAAAATACCATTGATTACGCAATTCGTATGACAAATGCGGTTGTAGATTCAGTCGGACCAGGTCAGTCAGCAACAAACCAGCCAGCCCCAATAGTAACCAGATCAACCATTGCAAGCCCATTCGATCGGCATCAGACCGCTGAGAGCGCAGGGCCTGCTGGTATCTCCACAACAAATGCAACGCCACCGCCAGATAAATCAACTGACTTACGGTACCAAGTGCCAGCACCAGCTGTACTTGTCCCGCCATAGGCAGCAACAGTACAGCAGGAATCGCATGGATGCCGTCACGCCACTGTGTTTTCGAAGCAACATAAGCCAACTGGCGAACCATTAGATAGAATACTGGCCCTGACAGCAGGCTGAAAACCGGCGTTACCATTGCTATACGACGACTGATGTCGGTTTCTTCCAAAAGATTAAACAGCATCAGCAAGCAGTACATGCCCAGCAGTAACAACAGACCGCGTAGCCGGGGTTGTGACCAGATCATCACAGCCATCAGAAAACTGCAAAAGATGACGGTGACCTGCAGCACATTCACCGGAAGCAGCGTCAGCGGGGAAATCAACAATTCAGTCATGGGCGGGATCGCGACGTCAGGCCGGAGATCAGACAAAAGCACAACGCAACGGCTCCTCCCAAAACCGCTCCAACAGCGCTCGAATACGCCCAGTCAACCAAGGAACCATTGCTGATCGTCCCCAGCGCCCAGCCGAGAAGGGTAATGAACAAAATGAACACCAGGGAGCCCGCTACTGCGCCAACTGCACACACCCGCAGCAAGGTCAAGGGCATATGCTGCCGGACAAGCAGGAGAGCGGGGATGCCGAGAAGACCGAAGCCGAGATAGCTAAACATGCTAGCGATGAAAAATGCCAGTTCAAGTCCGGCTACTTGGGATAAGAAGTATTGGCTATCTGTAAAGAAGGTGAGTAACGTCGGTGCGACGATGAGCAACGGCGCCACTAGCGGCGATACAATCGCTGAGATAATGATCCGAAAATTGATCATTGGCATACCGCTTGGCTCACTCGGCTCGGACTTTACCGGCGTAGGTGTTGAAGTCATCGGCAAAAGTCGTGGGTCGAGATTAGTGCATTGCTAGGCTGAGGTTTCTTTAAAGCCAGAATACATTTGCACACAGATAGATGACTCAGAACAAAAAGGTTTCAATGACTTAGGAGACTCTATCGACCAAATGTGTCCCCCAGCGGCCCAGACAGTAAAGGGTGCCTCAAGAGTATCGACGAAAATTCGCCCTGAACCAAGAATGATTTGATCTGTTTCCGAAAACAATATTTCCTCCGGCCAACTTACCCTAAAAAAAGACATGCAGTAGAATTCAATCTCGTTCCACGACAACAAGCGCTGAACTTTGTTAATAGCTTCTACTTGCGCCTCACACTGAGCGCGGATTTCATCTGGAATTAGATCCATTGTGGCATCCAGGATTGCTTGCTCGTATGGATAAAGTTTAGCCCGACGCATGCTGATTTCTTTTTTCCTCGATCCAGTGGATGGCTAAATTTCAGCTCCAAAGCTCCTTCCGCTAGCCATAATTAATTTCCTCACCGAGTCTGCAGTTTCCTTATATCATGGATCGTCGCTCAGCAAATACTTCCATAACTCTAAACCTTTGCGCTAACCGGAACGGTTTTGTCCCGTCCGGTGGACAGCCCTGGACCTCACCGAAATCCGGTTGAACCCTCGGTCAGGTGTCGACTCGCACGGTTCGCGAGTAAGTTCCAGCGTCCCACCAAAAGGCTCTATTTTTAGTTCTCAGCGCAAATGCCACTGAAATCGGCCACATGCAAAGACCAATAAAAGAGAGCAGCACCCGAGCTCCATACTGTGGATTGTCAGCGCCCTCCGCCGCCATCACTCGGTAGCCGAATACATACTGGCCAACCGTCTGGCGATCAACGCGTGGATGCTGGTAGAAGTAGAAGAAAAGTAGCAGTAAAGCACCTAAAGCGGCCGGCAGTACGAGAATGAAATCCGTCGCCCTTGCGAATTCTCGTTCGAACGCCCATTGGAAACTTCCGGTGAAGTACGCTTCTGCAGTTAGTAACGGGACAGCGCCTAATGAAGATGCGACCATAAGGACAATCACAAAATCAAGGAAGAAAGCACCAAATCGACGCCAGATCCCGACCACTTTGCTTTCATCCGCTAGGCTCGTTCGTTGCCGATATCGGAGGACGAAAAGCGTGAGAGCAATAGCTACCAGAAGGCTGATGGGACTCAAAGATGCGGCGACTGCGCATGTGGAATTATCGCAAATGGAAGACGCTCCAACCGAACCGCCGGTAGCCCAGGAGATTAAAGTAAAGCTGCAAAGCATCACTGCGACGACGGAGAGTCTGCTCATGTGTATACAGGGAGCCTAGCGTTTGGGTTCATTGGCGCTGTCACTAGGATTGCCCGGCTTTGCGGTCGCCGAACTTTCCGGCGTCCGCTTGAATCCTTTTTCACGAGAATATGGGCCATCAACTCCGTAAGTCCGCAAAGAATGGAAAATTCGAGCCAGGCCAGATGATCCTAGAAAAAGTGCTACACCGACGACAAGCAGGAATACCTCCGGATATAGGGAAGCATAGGTGGATGAAGATGTAAAAACTACTTCGCCGAATGCTCTCTGGCTTTGCCGATATCTTAGCATCCCATCAAAAGTTGACGCTGCTGCCGTTATAGTGAGATAGAGTCCCATCAATCCGACGCCAATACCAAAGATTTTTTGAGAATCGTTCGTCTCCTTTTCATTTTGTTCGACATTCTGAACTGAAATACCTGCCACGTTTTCGGGAGCAACCCAAAGAAGACCTGCTGCAATGACCGGGACCGCTATTCCAGTGTAAAGCATGTAAAGATCGCTTAATTCCGTATCGCCCGTCGAGATGAAAAAGATCGCCATTCCGGCATTACTGAATGCATAGATAATCAGACCAATGGCAAATAGTCTAACCAGTGTCGCTGCTATAGTTTTCTGATTCATATGCTTTTTCTGAAAATTTGGGTTAACCTGAACCGCTATCGACTCACCTGAGTTTGCGGCCGCGCAGCGTTGGCTGCGTCGGAGGGAGAGCATCGTTCGGAGACCTACCGTGAGGGGCAACGAACGTATCTATAGAAGCCCTCTCGACCTTCTACCATAATGGTGTTCTGATCCACCACCTTGTACATTGGATCGCCTTCGATGGCAGTGTCCCGGCGATAGGTTCCTGGCTCGAAACAGCCGCCCGGACCACAGAATGACACTGAATACATATGCCCCGAGGGCGCTATTGCCAATCCGAAATTGTGAGCGCAGTCCTCTTTCCAAAAGCCCGCAAAGGGATGGGCTTCCGTCGTGATTGCAGAAATCTCGGCTTCTCTATGGGGGTCATGTTGAGAATCGCAGCCGACTGCGAAGACCAGCGAACTGACCAGGAAGGCGGAGATTGGGTAAATGTTCAAGAGGTTGCCCATCGATAGGAGCTTAGGCTGGTTGCAGAGGAGTTATTCATCAATTTGCCCTTCAAAGATTGGGTCTCCCAACGCTAGAACATCGATGCAGTCGCTTGATGTCAGAAAAGCAAAGTGAGTGATTGCGACGGATTCAGATGTTCCCAACGATTGACGATGAAATTCAGAGATCAGCGCCGAGTTTTCGACTTTCCAGAAGACATGAGGAAAGCTTATCTCAGCATCATTTTCGACGGAGGCTAAGCGTTTGCCTTCATCAGAGTTCACGTAGCAAAGTACGTGATCGAAACGAACCACAAGAATTCGTGAAGGCTTTTCGGGTGACAGCCATATGCGAAATCCTTCCAAGTCATCATGGACTGCCTCACAGTACATCCTCACGCCTTCGTATGAAGGGACTGGATTCCACCGGATGTATCGACCTCGGAACATGATAGAGAGCCTAACGTCTAAGCCAGCCGGGGCGGCGTTAGCCGCTTCCGGTGGAGCGCGAAGCCCAGAATGAACGCTTGGGCAGCAACTCTGGCAGCACACAAAAAGTGATGAGGACAAACCCGAGCATGCCAACTACCCACAGGGCGAGGAAAAGCTTGGGGCGAGCATATGGCGCGGTTAGGGACATCGAGAAATCTCGTCAGCTGGTTGAAGATGAAACTCAGCGGCGCGGCTTTAGCCGCGTCTGGCGGAAGAGTGGAACGAACGTGAGCGATTTGTTACCCATCATGGCCATGGTCATCCACATAATAAAAGTCTAGATCTATAGACAAGCCAAGATAGGAAGCCTGCCGAATAGTCTCTCTATTCAAGTGCGCGCCATGACCAGACGAAGGATAATAGCCGACACATTGTAGTGTAAGGTCGTAATCGAGAGAAAGCTCTCTTATATCAGCGGCTTTGGCAGCAAGAACCAGTAGTAACGATTCAACATGACGCTCTAAAGGCTCCGTGTCCGGATGCCCGCTTTCCAGCTTCCAGTTCATAGTGGGATAAACCCCACCACGCGGTCTCGGATCGGCCTCAGACCATGCTTGCGAGGGTCTCCAGCCTAGTCGCTCAGTAATGACCTCTGATGATCCTGCTCCAGTCACAGAGAAATATGCGTACTCTCGTTTGGTCAAAGGTGGTGAACTCATATTTGATGGTTAACTCCTGGATCAGCAGGCGCGGGCTTTGACCGCGTCCGGGTTGAAGCCATTGTCAGGTCACTGGCGGGATGCCAGCAGCCCGAACGACAAAATATCCTTTCTTAGCAGAATATCGCATTAGGCTCCAGGGTATACCTTACGACTGCCATATCCCCATCATCGCCCCCGCGCCCAGCACAAGGGTGCCTCCCACCTCCGCCAGAATAAGTAACAGCATGAAAAGTGCTGTGACCCAGGGTGGTAGAAGCCGCTGGCCCAGGCGGTGCGGGCGGCGCAGTTGGTTGTCAGTGTCCTGGAGCAGCCCGTGGAGCACGTAGGTACTGATGGCAAAGGCGAAGAACGCGAGTGCGGAAATTGCAGCGACGACGTTGATCCATTCAGGCAGCACGCTGTGAGCGCTAAAAGCGGCCAGCAACAGTGCCGCGAAGCTGTATAGCAAAGAACTGCGGTGGGCGATGTCCACGTAAGGGGGCGAAGTGGCGTCCTTGCTTTGCGCCATGTGGCGGTACTTCCAGATGCCAGTGAGCAGGCCTGTCATGAAGAACAGAAAGGCGGCGGACAGGCAGATCTTCTCCGCTAGAGACATGCGTTCACTCCTTGATTATAGTTAGGATGTTGAAGTATGCCGGAGTGGTTCCGGCAGAACGTGCTATATTGCATCGTGACCTTGGTCGAACGTGCAACCGGCTTCACACGAATCGCTAAGCTGACAGACCGTACAACCAAATCACTCAACCAGCACACTTGCTTCTTGATCGCCAAGGAACCGAGTTCCTTTGAAACCATCACAGCTGACAATGGTACAGAGTTTCACCAGTTCTCAGGAATCGAACAAAAGACTGGCGTCCCGTTCTACGTTTCCAGGCCCTATCACTTTTGGGAGCGAGGAACCAATGAAAATACCAATGGGCTCATTCGACAATATTTTCCCAAAGGAAAAAGCATGGCTGCCCTGACCCTGAGAGAATGCAATCTGATCGAAACCATTCTAAATAGCAGGCCCAGAAAAGGCTTGGATACAAAACGCCAGACGAGGCACGTCATGCCGTCTTGCTACTGTTGCACTTCAAACTTGATACTAGGCAAATGAGGCCGGCTACTTGCGCACACCGTTACGACACTCCGGTGGCGGCAATGGAGGGCGTCGGAAGGCATAGATCAACCACCCCAATCCAAAGATTATTAGCCCCGGACCTACACCCAAGCCGAGAACAATCGAAGGGAATTCCGGCTGCCTCTCAACAAACACCTTATACAACACCCATAAGACAATGGCTATTCCGGCACCGAAGCACAAGAAGCCGAGGAATGCTTGGGGTACGCCCATCAAGATGCCCAGGACGCGCAGCGCTAGACTTGGGTTCTCGACGGCCCGTAGCTCCGAACCGACATCGAGCCAGTACAAAATAGCCAGGACCACCGAAGCCATGAAGGTGAAGAAGAACACGGCCCAGTGGATGTGCCGCAAGGCCAAGACCGACAACACTATGCCGGCGAAAGCTAAAAATAACTTTGTTGTTGAGAGTTTCACTTGCCTAACGATTCAAATAGGCGGCGCGCGGGTTTGGCGCGTCCGGCCCGCGCCCTTTGCGGCCTACTTGGTTTGATTGTTGAACGAAGCCGCTACGCGGCAGAAAAACCGGTTCACAAGTGTCCGGTTTAAAACCCCAAGAAATTCAATTGGTTATCATCTTCGGTCTGGGCCTCTGCGGCCAGCCCAATTGTAACCGCATGTTTTAACTCGAATTTCTCGAATACAGTAATTGAAACAATCTGTAACAACG
>JBGTEC010000037.1:0-5419 GCA_041747995.1 Wenzhouxiangella sp. | reverse complement strand
CGCGACTACTCATTGAGGCCCGAGGGCATGAAAGACCCTCATCATGAGGCCGGATATACGAGCGCATACCTGTCCCTGTCCTTGCAATGCATAAAACCCTTGCAATACAGGGGGAGACCATATACGTCTTCGCGGTTAGTCATCTTTTTGTCTTTACTTTTCTGCCTTTGCGGTTGGTAAACAGGTTGTCAGGTCAGAAGCGATAGTTGATTGCTGCGCTGATGACGTGGACGCTGTAGTCCGGGCTGGCCTGGCCGGGAAGGATCACGTTGGCGAGCTGGTCGACGGCGACATCGTCCAGGGCCCAGTCGTTTGAGTTGAAGCGTTCGTTCCAGTAACGAAGGTGCAAGGTGAGCGGCTCGTTGATCCGGTAGCTGCCTCGCAGCATCAGCGAGCGCAGGCGGCTGTTGATATCCGGCAAGGGCGCCGAAGTCAGGGCGGGTCCGGTTGCGACGTTCAGACGAGCCCGGGCGCGGGCATAGACGAGGTCCGTGTCCAGCGTCAGGCGGCCATCCAGCCAGCGCCTTTGAAAACCGAGACCGGCCGTATCCACCCGGTCGCGGTGCCCAACCGTCCAGATTCGCTCCGGGTCGGCGATATCAACCAGGCGATTGGGGCCGCCCCGGAAGCTCAAACCTGCCTGATCGCCAGTCAGACGTTCCCAGGTGTAGAACCCGTGAGCTGACCAGTTGCGGTTCGGATTCCAGCTGATGTTGGCAGACCAGGTTCGGATTGACGATTCGGCCAGGCCGATGAGGGTGTCCAGATCAGTGCGATATTTATCTTGCACGTCGGCGGCTTCCAGGCCGATTGACCAGTGTTCGTGGGGAGTCACAACGGCATTGACACCCAGCCGGTGGCGCCGTCGGTCAGCCAGGTGAAACTGGCGCAATGCTGGCAGGTTGGCCCATTGGCCAGCCAATGTGTCGGTGAAGGCCGGGTCATGGCTCGCCAGAAAACCGGTGGCGCCGTCGTAGGTTGATCCGGTCCGATCGGCCCACTGGCCCGAGAGCCCGGCTTGCAGCCACTCATTGACTACCCGGCTGAGGCGCAGCTCTGCGAGGTTTTCATCGGTTCTTGCCCGGGCGGTAAAACTGCGATTGACGCGCTGCCGCTGAATGGCCGCGGTCAGGCGGGTGCGATCCGGCAAGCGCCAGGTGCCGTCCAGCCGCAGGCGTTGATTGCGATAATCGTATGGCAGGTTGTAGCGCCGCCTTGAACTGGTTTCACCGGCATCCTGAAGTTGTGAATCGCCGCCGATGTACACGAACTGGCGGCTGGGTGTGCGGTTGTCGCGATCATCCAGGCGGTAGCTGGCATTCCATTGAAACGTCCTTGACGCTCGCCCGGTCAGGCGCAAATTCAGCGCCGTGGTATCGATGCGCCCATCGAGTGAATTGGCCGGCAGCGCCTGGACAATCGATTCAGCAAGAATGGGATTGGTAGTCAGGGGCAAATAGTCTTCGTTCTGTGTCATGCGGCCGACGGCGAGCTCGGCCAGACCGCGCACCGATGGGCTGAAGTTCCAGCCGCCTCCTGCGCTGATCTGGTGAAACTGATTGTCGGGCGGCAGAGCAAGCTGCCCGATGCCTTGTGGAAAGCCTGATCCGGCCGCCCAGCCTGTGATGGTCGAATACGGGTTGGCGAAGGTCAGCGAGGGTTCGTTATTGGAAAACAACGAGCCGTGATAGCCGAGACGCAATTGGCGGTCACGGTCAGCGTAGTTCACGCCCACATCAATCTGACGGGTGCGATAGTCGATGGGGACCGGCAGGAACGCCGCTCGTGGATTACCGCCCGTATTGCCGAACATGCCGGCCATGGTGCGCTGGCCGTCACGATCCTCCTGGCGAAAATCCGCCGAAACCGACCAACGCTCCGCAAAGTGCTTGCGCCCGCCGACCGATGCCTGGCGGCGGTCCTGCCGGAGATTGAATTCATGCAAGGAGGGTAGCAAGGCGGTCATGTCGGCCGTGGTTTGGGCCGAAACCCAGTCGGCCGGAAGCTGGAGGTTTGAACCGGCTTGTGGATTAAAGATCGTCTGCAAGCCATCGCCCCAGCGCGCTGAGCGCTCGCGGTAGCCGGCACGGACGAAATAGTCTCCCTGCCGACCGCCTCGCAAGTCCAGCCGGCGATTGCCCAGGCCGGCATCTGCAATGCTGATATCGAAAAAGGCCGGATATTCGGCATCAAACCTGGGGCGATACAGGTAGGAAAGCCCAAGAATGGCGAAAAAGCCGTCGTCATAAAGCGCGTTGTAGCGGCCAAAGCGTGCCGAGGCTTCGCTGACATGACCGAGGCCGATTTCGACATGGTTTTCCGGTGTTGCAAGCTTTTGCAGTTGTCCCTCGGTAACGGCTGCGTGGCTGATCGTGAGGCTGCCCAGCAGAGCGATGGCAACCATGGAGCGAAAGACCCACATCAGTGTCAACTCCTACCGGGTCTGTCCCGGCCCGGACGGGTGATTGGAACCATGCACCTGGACATGACAGTTCATGCAGTCGCGTCCCAGCATGGATGAGCTGCCCGAGGGCAGGCCGTCACCGGGCAATCCAGTGCCACTGAGCGCGGTTGACGGATGGAATTGACTCATGTGGCATTGCTGGCAGAGAAATGGGGTGCGCTGGGTCAGCAGGTCACGATGGACCGAGCCATGTGGCTGATGACAAAGCGTGCAGTCTTCCCGCACGGGCTGGTGCTCCCATAGAAAAGGCCCGCGTTTTTCGGCATGGCAGGAGTAGCAGTTTTCATTGACTGTCATGGTGTGGAGATCGGCGGGTCCGGATCCGCCATGCGGGTTATGGCAATCGGTGCAGTGCAACTGGCCTTCGCGCCTGGGATGGGCGAAAGGACGATGCCTTTGAGCATGCTGTGCGCGATGACAGCTGACGCAACTGGCGGCCTGTGTGGCGGGGTCAAGCGCCGGGTCTTTTACGGCATGCACCCGGTGGCAGTCGACACAGGCCAGATCCTCGAAGTCATGCGAACTCCCCGGCCAGTGCAACATGGTTGCCCCACTGTGGCAGCTCAGGCAAACCTGGTTGCGCTGTTCGGTGCTGGCCGCACCCGGTCCACCAAAGGCAATCTCGACTGCCGAACCCCCCGCCCGTGCCGGCAAGCGGGCGTGGTCCAGGCTGGGCCCATGACAGGCCGCGCAGCCCTGCTCGGCAAAACCGGTACGCTGGTCAGCCATCACGGCATGCGGCGTTGCAAACAGGGCCAACACCGGTTCCGCCGAATCGGCATCGTGGCAGCGTACGCAATTGGCGATGTGGTCCGGCATCTTGACTGGCTCGGCAGCCTGCATTCCCCCGTGCAATGTCGAGCACAGCAGTACGAGTGCCCACACGCGCCGGTTCAAGAGCTTCGACCTGTCGACATGGCCATTGTCCTCACCTTATTAGGTATCGTTATCGGTTCATGCTGGTCTTCAATCAACCAACCTGCCAATCAGATAGGGTTCCATCATGGCCCAGGCGGCGGGTGAATGGTCACGGCCATAGCCCTTGGTGCGCATGCCCTCGGTGGCTTCCCGTCCGCACCAGGGCTCCATCACAGTCGGCGGGGTCGGGTGTTCCGGAACGTAGTCGGTAAAGTCGTAAACTTTGCCCTCGATCGCCATCCAGCAGTCCTCCAATGAATTGTGCCGGGCAACTTCGGTCAGGGTGTAGCTGGGCAACTCATCTTTGGCCGGAGCTGAATGGTCCGGGGCCATGGCTTGGAGCGCCACCATGGTGCCGATGCTGGCCCAGAAGGCAATAAACGCGGCAAACACGATCTTTTTCATAGCAGTTCGAACTCCTCTGTATGGATTCTCGATTGAGAGACACCGACTTCTCTCAGGTGGTTCTGGACCAGGTGATTGAGCGGCAATGGCCCGCATATGTAGATTGCCCGCTGCTGGAAGTCCGGGCAGGTTTGATGCAGGAAAGCAGGGCTGATGGGCCCTTCCCGGTAAAAGAAGTGGAAGGTCAGGCCGAAGCCCGGGATCTCGGCAGCCAACTGCTCGAGCTCGGCGGCATAAAGCGCCCGGGCTTCATCCTGCACAGCGTAGATCAGATGAATGTCACTACCCTGGCCGCCGTTGTGGCCGCCGTTGTGACCGCCGTTGTGACCGCCGTTGTGACCAAGTACCTTGAGGTGGCGCATGCGGGCCAGGAATGGCGTGATGCCGATGCCGCCGGCAACCCAGAGTTCCGGATCCCTGATTCTGTCGTCTGTGGGAAAGAAACGTCCGTAGGGGCCTTCCAGCGATACCGTCGTCCCAACCCGTATCGATTGGATGGCGCGACTGGCGTCACCCAGATCCTTGATCGTGATCCGCGGGCTGGCTTCGAGCGGAGACGAGGAAAGTGTGTAGGGGTGCTCTTCACCGCGGCCGGCCGACAACTCGGGATCGTGGGGTGTCATGTAGACAAAATTTCCGGCCTGGTAGGCCAGCGTTCGATTGCGGGGCTCCAGCGTCAGTTCGACCACATTGTTGGCCACCTGCTCCACCCTCGTGACCGTGTGGGTCAGGCGCCCGGCTCGGCGGGAAAACAGGAAGCGCCAGGCAACGGCGCCGACGGCAAGGAGGGCGAACAGCGACCATACGATGATGTCGAGACCGGCCGGCATCGTTCGGCTGAACATGAAGGTGTGAACCAGCGCCAGAATGACCACCAGACCGGCCAAAGAGTGCACCCGCTTCCAGCGCTCGTATTTCGGATGCCCGAAAAAAGAGAAGCTAGGCGCCAGAAAAATCATCATCAGGATCAGCGCCAGCCAGCCGATCCAGGTTGCCAGGTCTGACAAGGGTGGAAACAGCGTGGCGAGGGCGAGATGCTGACCATAACCGGCCGCGGCAAGGGCCAGCAGCAACGGATGGGCCAGCAACAGCATCAGGCTGGCCGCGCCCAGCAGGTGGTGAGTATTCCACAGCTTGGTCAGGCCGCCGAATGGTTGGTCAAAACCCGGTACGCGCGCGCTGAGGGCGGCGGCAAGAAGCAGAAAGGCCAGACCCAGCACACCGGTAAACCGACCCAGCATGTTCAGCACGGCGGAGCCATTGGCAAAGTCCGACGAACCCAGTCCGAGTAAAAATGCGAACAGTGGAGCAAGCGCCAGACACCAGACCAGCAGCCGGGCCGCGTGGGGCGGCATCATGCCCCTGCCTCCTGTTCCCTCATGACTACCGCAAGCTCCAAACCTGAATATCCAGTACCAACTCTAGCAAGAGTTGACCGGTCAAAAACTAATACAGATCAATTTTTTAAGCTCAGCAACGGATCACCAGGTCTGGTTGCCAGGTAATCGGATAATTAGATCGATAATTAGATCGATAATCAGATCGGACAATCAGATTGGATAATGGCCACACATCATTCATCGCGCTCGCTAAAATAGCGGGTTGCTTATCAACAGAAATCTTGAACACATA
>JBGTEC010000036.1:0-2464 GCA_041747995.1 Wenzhouxiangella sp. | reverse complement strand
AGCCCCAAGGCAAGCCACAGCAGCATGATCCATAACGGCGCCAGACCCGGCCAGGGCCAGGGACTGGCAAACTCAAGCAGGCCGAGCTGGAGCCAGAGTGTATCAAGCACCAGCCCGGCGCCCAGGCACAAGCCGACCATGAGAATGTCCAGCTGATGACGGTTGGCGGCTTTGAGTTGCCAGCAGGCCATACCGATCACGACCAGCAATCCCGCCCACACTGCACCGTAGGCCGCGCCAAGAACACAGGCCGGCCAGCTGATCTGGAACAGACCCTGGTTGAGGTAAAAAGCACGACTCATGAACCGGTCAAACCAGCCAGAGAAGCCGGCCGATAGGCCGGGCCGGCCAAAAGCAGGTGCGCATTGCTGATGGCCCGCTCTCGGAAACCGCCCTCGCAATAAGCGAGGTAGAAGCGCCAACGGCGGCGAAAGGTTTCATCGAAGCCCAGCGCGGTGATCTCGTCGCGAGCGTTCTCGAAGCGTTTCCGCCAGGCCTTCAGGGTCAGTGCATAGCTGGGGCCGAGATCGGCCAGCTCGACCAGACCGAGTCGGGTCGCCCGCGCCATCGAGCCGGTGATGGCGCTGATCGATGGAATGAAGCTGCCCGGAAAAACGTAGCGCTTGATGAAATCCACCGACTTGAGCGCCCGCGCGTAACGAAAATCCTCGATCGTGATGGCCTGAAGCATGGCCAGGCCATCGGGTTTGAGCAGGCTGTCGATACGGCCCATGTAGGTATCGAGGTACTGGTGCCCGACCGCTTCGATCATCTCGACCGAGACCAGCTTGTCATAGCGCCCGGTCAGATCACGGTAGTCCTGCATCAGCAACTCGACGCGATCGGCCAGACCGGCGGCTTTCACCTGTGCGCAGGCGTAGTCATATTGTTCACGTGAGATGGTCGTCGTGGTCACCCGACTGCCGTAGTTTGCCGCGGCATGAATGGCCAGCCCACCCCAGCCGGTGCCGATTTCGAGCAGGTGATCTTCGGGTTTGAGCTGCAGCTTCCGGCACAAACGATCAAGCTTGTTGAACTGGGCCTGCTCCAGCGATTCATCTTCATCCAGGTAGAGGGCGCTCGAATACATCATCCGCTGATCGAGCCAGGTGGCGAAAAAGTCATTGCCAAGGTCGTAATGAGCAGCGATGTTGCGCCGGCTGCCATTCAGCGAATTGCGGTTGAACGCATGCCATAGTCCGAGCAGCCAGCCGGTCAGGCGCGCACCACCTCTTTCCATGTCATCCAGCGTATCCCGATTGCGAGCCAGTACCTGGACGACGGCCACCAGGTCGGGGCTGTCCCAGCAACCGGCCATGTAGCTTTCGGCCGCGCCGACACTACCGCCGGTGGCCAGCAGCCGCCAGAACTTCATGTCATGAACGTGAACGCGGGCCAACAGACCGTCATCGCGGCCCAGGCGGACCTCGCCCAGCGCATCGTCAATCACCAATTGCCCGCGGGTGACGGCTGCCATGCGTTGCAGGACACGCGAGCGCAGCCAGCAGTCGAGGCGGCTGGCGCCAGCCGTCGTCTTGAGGAAGTCAGCGGTTTTTTCTGCCTGGGTCATTGACGCTCCGGATGGGTGTGAAGGGGTATGCGCTTCAACCAGAGTCGAAGCGCCTGCCAGTAGATGCCGGCCAGTACCCTGGCCGTGATCATCGGGAACTTCAGGGGCATGGCGGCCATGGCGCGTGCTGTCAGCGGCTGATATTCAAGCTTCATGCCGGCTGACAAACATTCTCGCCCGGCTTCGGTCACCAGCATGTGAACGCCCAGGCCCTGATCGTCGAGTTGAAAACGCCAGTCATAACCCATCTGCATGGGCAGAAATGGCGATACGTGAAACGTCTTGTCGAAGATGAAGCGATAGTTTGGGCCTGATTGGCCCCGGCAATCGAGGACGTAGGCGTGCCGCTCGCCCCAGGGCGTGTTGTGAACTTCGGCTACGATAAAAGCCAGTTTGCCGCCATGGTGGCTGAGATAGAAAGTGACGGGATTGAAACAGCAGCCCCACTGGCGCAGGTGAGCCAGCATCAGGACGGGGCCATCCGGGCGCAGTCCGGCTTCGGCCTGAATCCGGTCCCGGACAGCATCGCCCAGCACTCGGTCCGGCGGGCCCAGATAATCGCTGCGCCTGAAGGTGACCAGGTTGAACCGTTCGAGCGACCACAGGCGGCTGGCGGCGAAGATCTCGTTCAGTCGGTCGACATCGAGCAGCGAAAAATACAGGCGGTAGCGGAAAGCGTGTGTCCGCGGGCTGGTCCGCCGGTGCCAGACCGTACCACTGGCCAAGGCCTCATGCATGGCCGCCACCAAATTGCTGCACCACCCGGTGCGCACTGTGAACCCCGTCTTCATGGAAGCCCCAACCCCACCAGGCGCCGCAATACCAGGTTCGGCGGCGCCCGTTGATGTCGCTCCAGCAACGCTGGGCGAGCACCGCGTCGGGTGTGAACACCGG
>JBGTEC010000035.1:0-4540 GCA_041747995.1 Wenzhouxiangella sp. | reverse complement strand
CAGCGGCCCGTCGAAGTGCCCCGCAACCCCGAGCCCGGCCCAGCGCTCCAGCTCGGCCGCGACGGCGTCGGCTGCGGCGATCGGTTGCAGTCCGAGGGAATTGCCACACAGGTAGACAACGGGCTTCTTTCCCGGTCCGGGCGGGAATCGGAACCGATCGCGGAAATGGCCGGCGACGGGAAACGGGTTGGTGGCCTTGTCGGTCATCGCACTGGAAAAACGACCGGGGTGCTAGGGCTGGCGTCACCGCGCAGCGCCGATACTCCGAGGCTGAGCAGAAACAGGCCATCTGCCAACGCATCCGGGACATAGATCATCTCGGTGATGGTACAAGCGGCCCGTGTTTCCGCCGGTCGTTCATGGCCAGTGCCCATGCCCCAGAAACAGCGATGCTGACGCAGGTGGCCGCCGTCATCGGCCGCATCGACCGATGGCGTGTCGATCAGCAAATGCTCGATTCCCGCCTCGGCCAGTTTTGACATGGCGTCGGCCGAGAGCAAGGGGTAGGGCGGGCTCGCGCCGTAGTCACGGCGACACTTGGCCGGGTCGTTAGGAATGGTTCGAATGATCAATGCCTGGACGCCCTGGGGCCAGTCCAGTGCCGCAGCCGTGATCACCGGGCCGGCACCGACCGCTGTCTCGGCGTGCTTGCGGGTCGGCGTGACACTGATCAGCGCAGCCGGGATCAAGCCGCAGCCAAGTGCGTCCTGCACGGCCTCGGCGCTGCCGGTGATATGCCCGGCGCCTTCGGTATGAGTGCCATGGCAATGGGGAATAAAGGTGATGATCTCGGCGTTGCAACTGCCGCCGGTCGCGACCCGACCGGTGAAATTGCCGATCGCGAGCGGCTCGAAGCGAACCTGGCGGTCAACAAAAAAACGAGGGTGCTGGCCATTGCGGTCGATGGGGATCGCCAGGCTGGTGCCGGCCCCAAGGTCCACCTGACGCTCGGCGCCAGCGAACTCGAAGCGGGCGATCATGGCCGGATGCCGACGCTTTCGGCAGGAAGATCGAGAAAGGCCAGGGTGTTCTTCCAGTTCAGCTTGTCAGCCAGTTTCGCCGAAGGATTGAGCGCGCGAATCGCGGCACCCGGTTCCTGTTCACCCAGGGGAAAGGGATAATCGGTACCCAGTGCGACCTTGTCCTCGCCCATGACCTCGATCAGGTAAGCCAGCGCCTTGGGGTCATGGGTGACCGAGTCGACCCAGAACCGGCCGATGTAGTCACGCGGATTGACCGGGTTGCGATGGGCGACCAGATCGGGACGCATTTTGAAGCCATGTTCGATGCGGCCAATCGTGAACGGAAACGAACCGCCGCCGTGGGCGAAGCAGACACGCAAGTCCGGCAGCCGTTCCAGCACGCCGCCGAAGATCATCGAGCAGATGGCGCGGGACAGCTCGGCCGGCATGCCGACCAGCCAGGGCAGCCAGTAGTCGGGCATGAACTCCTTGCCCATCATATTCCAGGGGTGGACCAGTACCGCCAGACCCAGGTCCTGGCAGGCGGCCAGTATTTCGAACAGTTCAGGATCATCGAGGTTGCGGTTGTTGATGTTCGAACCGATCTGGACCCCGGGCAGACCAAGATCGCGGGCGCAGTGCTCGGCCTCGTTGATGGCCAACTGGGCATCCTGCAGCGGCAGGGTGCCCATGCCGATGACACGCCCCGGGTAGTCGCGCTGCTGCTCGGCGATATGATCGTTGAGAAAGCGCGACAGTTGCGACGCTGGTGCCGCCGGCAGGTGGTAGCTGAACATCACCGGTACCGTGCAGACGACCTGGACCTGGACCCCGGCCTTTTCATAAGCCTCGATACGGTGGGCCATATCGAACGAGGTCTGGCCGACGTCACGAAAGAATTTGCCGTCGACCATGATCTGACGTTTATCGCCCGTGCCTTCCAGCGTAGGGAATCCTTTTTCACCCATGTCCGGCAGAGAGTCCGGTAACAGGTGACTGTGCAGATCGATCAGCAGGGGGACGTTCTGGGTCATGGTACGCAAGTCTGCCGGATCGGCGCCACCAAAGGCAAGGAAAACGATTGTCAATGCGCGAATCAATGCACGAATCAATGCACAATCACTGCCGTGCGCAGGCCGTAGAATACGAGGCTGATTGCATCCCCCTGACCAATGAAAGTTTCCGATTTCCAGTTTGACCTGCCCGAACGCCTGATTGCCCAGCAGCCGCTGGCGCAACGCTCGGCCAGCCGCCTGCTGCACCTGGACCGGGCGACGGGTGAGTTGTGTGATCGCCGGTTTGCTGACCTGCCCGATCTGCTGCAGCCCGAGGACCTGCTGGTCTTCAA
The DNA here is from genome assembly GCA_041747995.1 of Wenzhouxiangella sp. Classification (GTDB taxonomy): domain Bacteria; phylum Pseudomonadota; class Gammaproteobacteria; order Xanthomonadales; family Wenzhouxiangellaceae; genus Wenzhouxiangella. The sequence goes on along the minus strand of JBGTEC010000035.1, from coordinate 2,230 downwards.
CAACACCCGCGTTATCCCGGCGCGCCTGTGGGGACGCAAGGAAAGTGGTGGCAAGGTCGAAATGCTGGTCGAGCGTCTGGTTGATGGGCGTCTCGCCCTGGTCCAATTGAAGGCCAATCGCAAGCCCGGCGTTGGTGCCGCCATTGTGGTCGAAGGCATGGTCGAAGGCGGCGCGCGGCTTGATATTGAGGGCCGGGAAGGCGAATTCTGGCTGGTGAGGATCGTCAACGGGCCGGATTGGGCGGAGTTGCTCGATCAGGTCGGGCACATGCCTTTGCCGCCCTACATTCAGCGTGCCGATGATCCGCAGGATCGGGAACGGTACCAAACCGTTTTCGGCCACGTGCCCGGCGCCGTGGCCGCGCCTACGGCGGGGCTGCATTTCGATGATGAAATCATGGCCCGCCTGGATCAATTGGGTGTTGAAAAAGGATTTTGCACCCTGCATGTCGGCGCCGGCACGTTTCAGCCGGTCCGGGTGGAGAATCTGGCCGACCACAAGATGCACGCCGAATGGCTGACAGTTGATCAACGACTCGTTGCTCAGGTGGCCCGGGCCCGTGCTCGTGGCGGGCGGGTAGTGGCAGTCGGCACCACGGCCGTCAGAGCCCTGGAGACGGCAGCGGCAGAGGGCGAACTCATGTCCTACGTCGGCGACAGTCGACTATTTCTCTATCCGGGTTGTGATTTCAAGGTCGTTGATGCCATGGTCACCAATTTTCACCTCCCGGGGTCGACCCTGCTGATGCTGGTCAGCGCCTTTGCCGGACGAGAACGGATCCTGGCCGCCTATCAGCATGCCATCGAAAAGGAGTACCGGTTTTTCAGTTATGGGGATGCGATGTTTTTGGAGGGGCGGAAAGATGATGAAAGGTGAAAGGGAAAAGGGAAAAGGGAAAAGGGAAAAGGGAAAAGGGAATCGAACTCTTGCCGCTGCTGTACACTCCGTTTCGATGAAATTTGAGCTTTTGCATACCGATGGATCGGCGCGTCGTGGTCGGTTGGGTTTCGCCCGTGGCGTGGTCGAGACGCCGGCATTTATGCCGGTTGGGACCTACGGGACGGTCAAGGCGATGACGCCGGAGGAACTGACGGCGTTGGGCGCCCAGATCATCCTGGGCAACACCTTCCACTTGATGCTGCGTCCCGGGACTGGAGTGATACAGGCGCACGGGGACCTGCATGATTTCATGGGCTGGCAGGGGCCGATCCTGACCGATTCCGGCGGGTTTCAGGTTTTCAGTCTGGCGGAACTGCGCAAGATGGATGAAGCGGGGGTGACCTTTGCCTCGCCGGTCGACGGGGCGAAAGTGTTTCTGGGGCCGGAAGAGTCGATGGCGGTGCAGCGTGCGCTGGGTTCGGACATCGTGATGATCTTCGACGAATGCACGCCGTACCCGGCCACCGAGATTGAAGCGGCCGAATCCATGCGCCGTTCCCTGCGCTGGGCCAAGCGCTCGAAAGTCGCTCACGACAATAGCGATTCGGCCCTGTTCGGCATCGTGCAGGGTGGCATGTACGACCCATTGCGGGCTGAATCTGCGGCGGGTCTGGTCGACATTGGATTTGACGGCTATGCCATCGGCGGGCTGTCAGTCGGGGAGCCCGAAGACGAGCGCCTGGCCGTGCTCGACGCCACCTGCCCGAAACTGCCCGTCGATCGACCGCGCTACCTGATGGGCGTGGGTCGGCCCGAGGACATCGTCGCCGCCGTGGCTCGTGGTATCGACATGTTCGATTGCGTCATGCCGACCCGCAATGCTCGCAACGGTCATCTGTTCACCAGTCACGGTGTGCTCAGGATTCGAAACGCCCGCTACGAGAAAGACACCCGACCGATTGACGAGAACTGTGGCTGCTATACCTGCTCGAATTATTCGCGCGCCTATTTGAAGCACCTGAACAAGTGCAACGAGATTCTGGGTCACCGTCTGGCCACCATTCACAACCTGCACTATTACCAGCATCTGATGCACCAACTGCGTCAGGCGATCGAGGCAGGAACCTTTCAGGAACTGACGCGTCAGTTACACCATGATTGGTCCGTCGGTATTCCCGAGTAGTCAAGTTGGTGTACCCAGCCTGCCGGCTGTGCAATAATTAGCCGTTTGTATTGGGGCGAAAAGGCCCCATATCGTCAGAACGCTAAAAACCGAGGATTGAACCATGGATTTTCTGATAGCCAGTGCGATGGCCCAGGATGGCGCAGCCGATGCGCCCGGAATGCTGG
>JBGTEC010000034.1:0-16404 GCA_041747995.1 Wenzhouxiangella sp. | reverse complement strand
GCCGGATGCTCACGCGATCGTCAATCCCAACCTGCCTGGCGACCCCTTTCCCTCGCGGGCTTTGGCGGGCGTTGGCGTGATGTTCTATACCGTGATGGCCGTGCGGGCTCATCTTCGCAACCTCAACTGGTTTGAGCAACGCCCCGAACCACGCCTTGACCAGTGGCTCGATCTGGTCGCGCTGGGAACCGTGGCGGACCTCGTGCCGCTGGATCAAAACAACCGCTGCCTGGTGCACCAGGGGCTGGAGCGAATTCGCGGCGGCCGTTGCTGTCCGGGAGTTCGTGCACTGCTGGAGGTCGCCGGGCGCAACCTGCGCCATATTCAGGCCAGTGACCTGGGTTTCGCCGCCGCACCCCGTCTGAACGCAGCGGGTCGACTGGATGACATGAGTGTCGGTATCCGCTGCCTGGTCTCGGATTCCGATACCGAAGCTGCCTCTCTGGCCGCACAGCTTGATCAGCTCAATAGCGAGCGCCAGGCCATCCAGGCCGATATGCAGAAGCTGGCGGAAACCCAGGCGGCGGCGATGGCTGACAAGATCAACGGCGATGTCCAGGGCTTGTGCGTGTTTGATCAGGGCTGGCACCAGGGCGTCGTCGGGCTGGTGGCGGGCCGCTTGATGGAACGGTTGCAACGCCCGGTGATCGCATTCGCCCCGGCGACCCCGGGGGGCAGCGAATTGAAGGGTTCGGGGCGCAGTCCGCCGCACATCCACATGCGCGACCTGCTGGTCGATATCAGCAATGCCAACCCGGGGCTCGTGGGCCGGTTTGGTGGCCACGCGCGGGCTGCTGGCCTGAGTCTCGATGGTGCCCGGCTGGAGGACTTTCGCTCCGCCTTCGTCCATCATCTCAAAGGCCATGAGTTCGAGGTGGAGCGGATTGAAACAGATGGCATGCTGAACAGTGACTGGTTCTGCGTGCAAACCGCCGAGGCGCTGGCAGCGGCCGGACCATGGGGCCAGTCGTGGCCCGAGCCGCTATTTGACGGCGCCTTTCATGTACTGGAACGAAGAGTGGTCGGCCAGACGCACTTGAAGCTGCGCGTCCGTCCAATCGATGGTGGCCCAGAACTGGACGCCATCGCGTTTCGCGCCGGAAGCCTGTGTCACCAGGAACTGCCCGATCCGCTCCACCTGACCTATCGACTGGAACTCAATCGCTGGCGTGGCCGGGTCAGCCCGCAGCTTAACGTCCAGCACCAAGTCGATGAGATCGATTGATCCGGCCTCGATTGGCAGTTTTGCACTTGTTCCCTCGTAATGACATGATTGATGATCAAGCCACAACGAATCAAACCAGGGAGAAATCACGATGAGTGACGAACAGACACCGGCAAGCCCACCCGAGCAGCCGCCACAAGAGCCATCCGGCACGGACGGCAACGGCGGCAATCAGTTGGCCGGTTACCCGCAATATTTCCTGAGCCTGTTCACCCGGCCGGACGAAATGCTGGATGACAAGTATCGTGGCCACAAGCTGTTCGGTCTGATCAACATGATCGTGCTGGTCGGTGTCTTGATTCTTGGGCACCTGATCCAGCGAATGGTCCGGACCACCACATCGGGCGTGAGGTTCAGCTGGCTACTCGATGCCATCAAGTACGGGCTGGCCTATGCTGTACCAATCGCCATCGTTCTGTTCCTGTTTCACTGGTACGCGAAGCAGAAGGGCCAGAAATTCAGCGTTGACTTTTTTATGGAGAAATTCGGTTCCATGCTGGCGCTGCCGGTGGTGCTTGTGGTCACGGGGATTCTGTTCAACATCCTGACCGTCAACATCCATACCTGGTTTCGCGGTGCAGGTGTGAGTTTCCTTTACATCGCCGTGTTCATGGCCAGCTTCTTGTATGTCGCTTCACGTCGGTTCCAGGTTGCGGTGGTGTTTACGCTCGGCTTCTATCTGGCCTGCCGGCTGCTGATGCGACTGCTGTAGTTTGGTCAAACTGGCCGGCCCGAATGCGGGCCGGCCAGGGGATCTTACTCCTCAGGTGCGAACTCGCAACTCACGTCGGGGTTCCAGTCGGCAAAGATGCCGGTTTCATTGTGCTTGCCAACCCAGACATGAAGCGCCCAGATGCCTGTCGGCCCGACATTGGGATTGAAGTGCAGCTGCTGCCCCAGAAAGTGTGGCGGCTCCTCAGAGTCCCACAGATCGCCCGGGATGATGTACTCGGCGCCGACAAATTCCATCGATCCATCTTCCATCGGGGCATAGAGGAGAACCTCAGGGCGAAGCAGGGTGAGGTACCCGTTCAGCAGCTGGTCCATGTTATGGAGGTGATAGCCCATGCCACCCATCGGGCTTTCCACGCAGCCGCCCAGGATCGTGTCCCAGCCAGCCGATACGGCAACGTCATAGTTGTAGAAGGGCATGACGGACAATTGCAGCGCTTCGAGCTGGGCTTCGACTTCGGGTGAGATGCCTTCGTCGATTTCGTGGTCATCCTGGCATTGCGGAGGAACAACTCCCAGCATGGCCATCAGGATACAGAAGTGATTGGGCGGGCCCTGATGCGTGTTGGCCTTGGCCGGCCCGGCGGTCAGTGATGCGCCGATGAAGATGGCAGACAGCAGCAGGGCGGCAAGCAGGCGACGGCCTGGATAAGTAGTTATCGGATTGCGGTATTTCATTTGACTGACTCCTTGAGTTGGATGGGTTCAGTGTCAGGCGGTGATCGTGGCCAACACTTGGGAAGGGAGTCTGTCCCCGCTGCAGGCGGGAGTTATGTCGAAATACTCAAGAAATTATCTTGTTTCCATTAAATTGCTGAGTTCAAAGGGAATTAGACCATTCCAGGGGCGGGCGTCCTGGCTACGTGGTCTGACCGCTCATCGAAAGCAGCCTCGACAGCAGCGGCTTTTTGCTGCGACGGTGGACCAGGTAAAGGTCAGACTCGGCACTGGATGTGAGCAGGTATTCGTCACTGGTCGTCAACTCATCCACAAGCCGGTGTTCGATTGCATCACTGCCGAACCAGTGTTCGCCGGTGGCGACCAGGTCCAGATCAATGCCGGGCCGGTGGGTCTTGATGAACACTTTGAACAACGCGTGTGCCTGCTCGATTTCCTGCTGGAATTTTTCTCGCCCCGGGTCGGTATTCTTGCCAAACAAGGTCACGGTGCGCTTGTGCTCGCCGGCCATGAACTGCTCGTAGTCGATATCGTGCTTTTTCAGCAGTCGGTGGAAATTGGGCAACTGGGCGATGACGCCGACGGAGCCGACGATGGCGAACGGAGATGCCAGAATGCGATTGGCCACGCAAGCCATCATATACCCGCCGCTGGCGGCGACCTTGTCCACGGTGACGGTCAGCGGGATGTCGCGGTCCCGAATGCGGAGCAGTTGGGCCGCCGCCAGACCATAGGCATGCACCAGCCCGCCGGCGCTTTCAAGCCGGACCAGGACCTGATCGTCCTGACCGGCCACCGATAACACGGCGGTCACCTCTTCGCGTAGCGATTCCACGGCTGAGGCACGCAGGTCGCCCTGAAAATCCAGCACGAAAATCCGCGGGCGGCCCTTGTCCGCCTGTGTCTTGCGCCGGGCTTTGCCCGCCTTGCGAATGGCCTTGAGTTGCCGGGCCGGCGATATCGCATGCTGAAGTTTCAGAGCGGCGCGGTTGTAGTCGGCGTTCAGGTGACGCACCTCCAGATCCTCCACCTTGCCAGCCCCGGACCGTCCGCTGCGGAGGGCTGTCAGGGTGACAAAGATGACCACCAGCACCGCCGCGACCAGGGTCAGGACCCTGGCCAGAAACATGCCGTACTCGCTGATCAGCTCCATTGCGGTCCTTTTTTCAAGTAATCATTGCGAAGAGTTTAATGTATCCCCGGCCATCAATACCGAGCGGACCGCGCCTTGACCCGAGTGCGCAGGCGCGTTCGGAAAGCTCCGATATGGGTGAGGCCAGGGTACAAATGCTCGGTGGCGTGTCAATGGGCAGGCGTTGGGTCGGAAAGCGTCAACTTTCCAGCTTGCGCGCAATCGTCTCACTGTCCTCGCGAGTCATGTTCGCACTGATTTCCACCGTGACCCGCTTGCGAATGTCCTTGCCAAGTTGCTGGCGCAAGAAGCCCAGGAATCTTGGCTCGGCAATCAGCGCAATGCTCTCGGGCTTGTTGGCAACGCTCAACTGCTCGAGTCGAGAACTGACTTCGCGGGCAAACTTGATGGCTTCGCCATCCTTGGGGTCTGTTGGCTGATCGGCCGGGCTTTCGCCATAATCGCGGGATTCATGGATGGTGCCCGCACGGTCACTGACCAGGTCTTGACGCCGAAGGCGGGATTCGGGATGGGCCAGGCTATCGACTTCTTCCAGATCGCTGAATTTCTTGCGGCGGCCGAACAATCGGGCCCGGGCCGAATCAGCGACGACAACCAGGTGGGTATACATGATTGACGTTCTCCTGCGCTGCTGAACCTACTTGTAAGCTTGTTGCATCCCGAGGGAAGTCAAGCCCGGCTGTCGAAAATTGCGCGTCGTGGCATGCGGGGCTGAATTAATGATCGACTGGGGATACAATGCCGTCTTTCTTGAAATGGCCGGGCTCGGGTTCGGCCGATCGCATTCCCGCCTTGCGGGGCTCATATCACTTTCCAAGGAGTTTCCATGCAACGCACACTGTCCATCATCAAGCCGGATGCCGTGGCAAAGAACGTTATCGGTGAGATCTATACCAGATTTGAACGTGCCGGTTTGAAGATTGTCGCCGCCAGAATGAAGCACCTGAGCGTGGAAGAAGCCGAAACCTTCTATGCAGTCCATCGCGAGCGCCCGTTTTTCGGCGACCTGGTGAAGTTCATGACATCCGGACCTGTGATGATCCAGGTACTCGAAGGTCAGGACGCGGTTGCCCGCCACCGTGAGCTGATGGGCGCGACTGACCCGCGTCAGGCAGCGCCCGGAACCATCCGTGCGGATTTTGCAACGAGCATCGACGCCAACGCGGTCCATGGGTCGGATGCCGAGGAAAGTGCCAAGGAAGAGATCCGCATCTTTTTCGGCGCTGATGAGATATACTCACGGTAATTATCAGCGAAGCCCGGCAAATGTCTGCTGCACCTGAAGAAAAGACCAACCTGCTCGGTCTCGACCGGTCCGGTCTGGAACGGTTTTTCGCCAGCCTTGGCGAAAAGCCGTTTCGTGCGCGTCAGTTGTTGCAGTGGATTCATCAGCGCGGAGTCTCTGACTTCGCATTGATGACCGACCTTTCACAAAAGCTTCGCGACCAACTGGTCGAGATCGCCGAAATTGTCCCGCCGCGCGTCATGCGCGAGCAATGTTCCAGCGACGGGACCGTCAAATGGCTGCTGGCGGTAGAGGGCGGCAGCGCGGTCGAGACGGTTTTCATCCCTGAACCGACCCGCGGCACCCTGTGCATCTCCTCCCAGGTTGGTTGCATGCTCAACTGCACCTTTTGTTCTACCGCCACCCAGGGATTCAAGCGCAACCTGAGCAGCGCTGAAATCGCGGGTCAGGTCTGGCACGCGGTGCAGGCCCTGGCCGATGAGCGCCTGGGCTCGCGCAGCGTGACCAACGTCGTGTTCATGGGCATGGGCGAGCCGATGCTCAACCTGGATGCCGTGACCTCGTCCCTGTCTCTGCTGCGCGATGACCTGGCCTATGGGCTGGCTTCTCGACGGGTTACGATCTCAACCGCCGGCGTCATTCCCGGTATTGACCAGATGGCCCACGGCGAGGAGTTTGCGCTCGCGGTTTCCCTCCATGCGCCTGACGATGAGCTGCGCACGCGGCTGGTGCCGTTGAACCGAAAATATCCGGTGGCCGACCTGATTGCGGCCTGCAGACGGTTTGTCGCAGTCCATCATCGTCGTTCGATCACTTTCGAGTACACCATGATCGATGGCGTCAATGATGGTCGCGCCCAGGCCAAGGGAGTTGCTCGGCTACTCGAGGGTCTGCCCTGCAAGATCAACCTGATTCCATTCAACCCGTTTCCCGGCACACCCTTCCGTCCCTCCAGCGCTGAAAATATTTACGAGTTTCAGAAGATCACGCGTCGGTCCGGCATCATCACGACCGTTCGAAAGACGCGAGGTGAGGATATCGATGCCGCATGCGGCCAGCTTGTGGGTCAGCTGTTGAGTCCCAGTGACCGGAGGCGGGTTGTCCAGCAGCAGCTTGCGCGCCAGGCCGTGATGGCATGAATGCACTGCGGCTGACCAGTCTCTTTTTCTTTCTCGCCGCGCTGGTCGGCTGTGCCACGACTCATGAAGGTCCTGTTACTCGCAATGGCATGGACCGGGTCAGCCCGGTGCGTGGCGCTGAAATCAATACGCGGCTTGGCATCGGCTACCTCGAACGCGGCCAATTGCAGGTTTCAATGGAAAAGCTGCAACTGGCTCTTCAGCATGACCCGGATCATGTACCGGCTCATCTTGCCCTGGCCATGGTCTATGAACGGATTGGCGATAGCTCGAGAGCCGAACGGCATTATCGCCAGGCATCGCGACTGGCCCCGGCCGACGGTGGCACCCAGAACAGTTATGCCGCCTTTCTTTGTCAGCAGGGCAAGTACGCCGACGCCGAGCGTCATTTTCTGATGGCGACCAGGGACCCGTTCTATGCCACGCCCGAAGTCGCCTGGGCCAACGCCGGGGCCTGCGCTCGTCGAAGTGGCGACCTCGAACGCGCCAACCAGCATTTACGCCAGGCGCTTGAGCACGATCCGGAATATCCGGACCCACTCTTTCATCTGGCCGACATCTACTACCAGCAGGGAGAGGCCTTCAGGGCCCGTGCTTTTTTGCAGCGTTTCGAAGCGTTTGCAAGCCCTGAGCCGGGAGCGTTGTATCTGGGGTATCGAATCGAATCCCATTTGAACAACGTCGGTGACGCGAACCAGTACGCCAGTAGACTGGAGCGTGACTTTCCGGACTCCGATGAAGTACGGGAGTTGAGAAGGCAACAACAGGAAAATGACTGAACAAACCAGCGATAATAATCAAGTAATCGAATCTGAACATGCCAGCATTGGAACGCGTCTCCGGAAGGAGCGAATCCGGCAAAAGCTGAGTGACCGCGAAGTTGCATCGCACCTGCGTCTGTCCGAGGCTCGAGTCAAAGATCTGGAAGACGGCAGGACTGACCGAATGGCCCCGCTTTACTGGCGTGGCTACGTCAGCAGCTATGCCCGGTTGCTTGGTCTGGACCCGACAGTTCTGCTTTCGAATATCGAGCCCAATCAACCGTCCGAGTTGCGCGAGGTTCTGCCGACCAGCCGGCGGGCCTGGAAGTTCGATCGGATGCTCAAGTTTGCAACGTATGCCCTTGTAACAACAGTAATAGTTCCGCCGTTGGTTATCATCTATTTGCAAAGTGGCTGGCGCATGGTCGATGCAGATTCGGCAACTGCCAACAGCACCGGTGGTCACGTTTCCGGCAGCGAAGAGCGGATGGCCGGCCGTATCGCCCGCGCCCTGGCCCTGAACGAGGACGATCAATCCGCCAAAGCCGCGCCTTCTCATTTGAGTGCTTCCGCAATGCCGTTGAACGCTGTCCGACGTCCGGTCGAAATGGCAGATCGTCCTGCCACTTCGATATTGCCGATTGATCCTGACGCCAATGTGATCGAGCCCGACCAGTCCGTGGAGTTGACCTTACGCTTGCGCGACGACACCTGGGTCGAGATTACGGACGCCGAAGGACAGCGCCTGGAATATGACTTGCTTCGAGCCGGACAGCTACGCAGTTATCGCGGTCTGCACCCATTCAAACTACTGTTGGGTCGGGCCAACTCGGTGGAGCTTCAATTGAACGGAGAGACCATCGTATACGAAGGACATGACCGCGGCGAGGTGGTGCAGCTGCAACTGCTTGCCGGCGGCGAAGTGGTGCGCTGATCGCCGAATGATCCGCCCCGGCACCATTAAATGGCCCTGAGCCCGCCGAAAGGCGGGTTCATCGTTTAAAGAGCATCGTTTTACAGAGCACACTTATGGACAAGATCCAGTCGATTCGAGGCATGCACGACATCCTGCCAGAGCGCACGCCGCTATGGCGCGATCTGGAGACACGCCTGGGCGCCATTTTTGCCAGCTACGATTTTCACGAAATTCGCACGCCTCTGCTCGAACAGGCAGAAGTCTTTACACGGGCAATCGGCCAGGCGACCGATGTCGTCGAGAAGGAAATGTATGCCTTTGCCGATCGCAATGGCGACATGCTCAGCCTTCGTCCCGAGGGGACGGCCGGTGTGGTGCGCGCGGCGATTCAGCATAGCCTGCTGCAGACCCCGGGGCTGAAGGTCTGGTACCAGGGCCCGATGTTTCGACACGAACGGCCGCAAAAAGGACGACAGCGCCAGTTTCACCAGTTCGGGGCCGAGGTTTTTGGCCTTGAGCAACCTGTTGCCGACGTCGAGCTGATCCTGATGGTCGAGCGAATCTGGGCTGAACTCGGATTGTCCAACAGTGTCCGACTGGAGATCAATACGCTGGGTGATCGTGAAGACCGTGACCGTTACCGCCAGCGATTGGTTGAATATCTCAACCCCCATCGTGATGCCCTTGATGCCGATAGCCAGCGCCGCCTGGGGACCAATCCATTGCGGATTTTCGACAGCAAGAATCCGGAAACCCAGGCCTTGATGCAGGGTGCGCCGCGACTGACGGATGCTTTGGGGGACGATGCCCGTGCCCATTTCGATGCCGTTTGTGGAATGCTTGACAGCCTGGGCCTTGATTACACGGTCAATCCTGGCCTGGTTCGGGGTTTGGACTACTACTGTCGAACCGTTTTCGAATGGGTTACCGATGAATTGGGCGCCCAGGGAACGGTTTGTGCCGGCGGTCGATATGATGATCTCGTCGCCATCCAGGGCGGCAAGCCGACCTCAGGAATCGGCTTCGCACTTGGGGTCGAACGACTGCTCGCTCTGGCCGAAGCCGCCGGGCTGAGGATTGCTCAGGCGCCGCAGGTCTACCTGGTGAGCCAGGTCAAGCCCGAGATCATGATGGGCCTGGCCGAGAGTTTGCGCAATCAGGTACCCGGATTGCGCTTGGCCGCGTCCCTCGCGGGAGGCAGCTTCAAGGCGCAGTTCAAGCGTGCCGACCGCAGTGGTGCGGCGTACGCGCTGGTACTGGGGGAAGATGAGCTCGCCGAAGGCAGCGTGCAGATCAAGCGTCTGCGCGAGCCTGGTGCAGAACAGGAGCGGATCGAAGTGGACCATTTGCCGTCAAAACTGGCATCGCTGGTCAGCACCTTTGCTGATGACTGATATCATAGGCGGCGATTTTGGATTTGCCGGTTTTAAATTTACCGGCATTAAATTTACCCAAGCGGAGGCGGAAACTGTTTTATGGCCGTAGAGCTTTACGACGAACACGAACAAAGCGAACGCGTACGCAACTGGATCAAGGAGTACGGGTTTTCCATGGTAATGGGGCTGGTGCTCGCCTTCGCCGGTATCTTTGGCTTTCGCCAGTGGCAGGAGCACCAGGTGGGTCAGCGTTACCTGGCAGCCGAGCACTACCACGTGATTCAACAGGACCTCGACGCCGGTCAGCTCGAAGCCGCCGAACAGCAATACCATCTGATGCGCAGCGAAGTCTCGCGCAGTGCCTACGTTGGCATGGCTGGCTTGCTGATGGCCGGTGCCTACGTCGAGGATGGCCGACTTGAGCCGGCGGCGCAAATCTACCGCGAAGTCCTCGGAGACCGAAAGCTGGCTTCATTGTGGCCAGCGACCACGCTGCGTCTGGCCAGGGTGCTCGAAGCCCAGGGTGATGTGCGTGCTGCGCTGAGCCTGCTCGATGGTGGTGCCCCGGCAGGCTACCAGGGTGCCTGGGCAGAGTTGCGAGGTGACTTGCTGATGACCCAGGGCCAGCTTGATGCGGCGCGGGTCGCCTATCAGCAAGCACTTGAGAATCTGACAGGGCAGGGCGGCAACCGGCGCATGATCGAGATAAAGATCGATGCAACGGGGCCGGGTCTGCCTGAGGACGCGACATGAGTCGTTCGATCCGATTTCTGGCAATCCTGCTGCTTGTCGGTGTTCTGGCAGGATGTCAGACCGTTGGCGGCTGGTTTGGCCGAGCTGGGCCGGATGAGCGTCCTGCGGAACTGGTTGATTTCGAGTCGCGGCTGAACGTTGAGCGTCTGTGGTCGGTCAATACCGGTGCCGGAATCAACCGCAGTCGTCCATCGTTCCGACCATTTTTGCATGATGGTGAGATCTGGACCGGCGATCACCGCGGTCGGGTTACCGCAGTTGATGCCGAAACCGGCCGCGTGGCGCGACGTTTCGATACCGGACTGGCGCTTTCAGCGGGGCCGGCCGTTTATGACGATGCCGTATTGCTGGGGACCTTCGATGGTGAACTGATAGCGCTTGACCGCCAAAGCGGTGCGCAGCGCTGGCTTGCCAGGTTGTCCTCCGAGATGCTGGCCTGGCCCGTGCTGCACGATGGAGTCGTAATAGCCCGTTCCATCGACGGCCGAGTCTTTGGAATCGACGTTGCAGATGGTTCCCGGATGTGGATTTATGATCGCAGTGTGCCCTTGTTGACTGTGCGCGGCAACAGCGATCCGCTGGCCCGTGCAGGCCAGGTCTACATTGGTTATGACGACGGTGCCGCGGTCGGCCTGCGGGTCAGCGATGGTGGCCTGTTGTGGGAGCAGCGGGTCAGCGAACCCGAAGGTCGTACCGAGTTGGATCGACTGTCCGATATCAATGGGCCCATGGTTGTTGTTGGAACAGACCTGTACGTGGTGACCTATCGCGGCCGCATGGCCAGCCTCGCTCTGGAGTCCGGACGGATTCTCTGGGTCAAGGAAGTTGCCTCGCACTCGGGCTTGAGCGTGTTTCGAACGCAACTTGCTGCTACTGATCGCGACGATGCGGTCTGGCTGATCGACCGGCGCAACGGTTCCACGCTCTGGCGTGACGACCGCCTGGCCCGCCGGGGTCTGACGCGTCCGGTCTTCATCACTGATTACCTTGTCACGGTCGATTCACAGGGCTATATGCATTGGTATGACCTTGCCAGCGGTGACTTCGTCGCCCGGGTTCGCGCTTCTCGTTCGGCCGTTGTCGAAGCCCCGCTGGTTGTAGGCAATACGCTGTACCTGCTGGATGAAGATGGCACGCTGAGTGCCTGGCGGCCGCGCAGCTGAATTCCCTGGCCGCGCTTGCCAGCATGTCGTCCCTGCCTGTTGTTGCCATCGTCGGAAGACCCAATGTCGGCAAGTCGACGCTGTTCAATGCCCTGACCCGAACGCGCGACGCGCTGGTCGCCGATATCCGCGGCGTCACGCGCGACAGAATTTACGGGCGTGCCCGACTGATCGACCGCGAGGTGATCCTGGTCGATACCGGTGGCCTGGACGATGCGCTGGATGAAGTGGGTACCGGGGCCCAGCATCAGACTCGCCTGGCAATCAATGAAGCCGATCTGGTCCTGTTCGTGACCGATGCGCGTGACGGGCTTTTGCCGGTCGATCACGAAATTGCCGCGTGGCTTCGTACCCTGGACAAGCCGCTGGTGCACGTCATCAACAAGACCGACGGACTGGACAGCGACCTGGTACTGGCCGAAGCCTCGGAACTGGGTATCGATCCCCGTTGCCTGATCGCGGCCAGTCATCGCCGTGGACTTGATCGTCTGGCCCGGGACGGCGGCGCATTGCTGCCGGAACAAAACGAGACCCCGGCCGCCGAACTGGAAGGCATTCACCTGGCGCTGATCGGGCGGCCCAACGCAGGCAAATCGACCCTGCTCAACCGCCTTTTGGGTGAAGAGCGGGCTCTGGCCACACCGGTGCCCGGCACGACGCGTGACCCGATTCACGCAACCGTCGAGCGCAATGGCCAGGTCTATCACCTGGTCGATACGGCAGGCATACGCCGTCGCCGCGGTAGCCATGAAGGCATTGAAGGATTCAGCACGATCAAGGCTCTGCAGGCCATGGAAAGAGCCCAGGTTGTCGCCCTGCTGATCGATTCCACCGACGGTGTGACGGAGCAGGATGCGCGCCTGGCCGGACATGTCATCGACGCCGGGCGTGCTCTCGTTGTCCTGCTCAACAAATGGGACTGCCTGGACGAAGTGGAGCGCCGGAAAATACTGGTGGCCATGGCCGAACGCATGGATTTCACCTCGTTCGCCCCCGTGGTCACGGTTTCGGCGCTGCATGGGAGTGGCCTGGGTGAACTGACCAACGCCATCGAGCATGTTCACAGGGCAGCCAGCCAGGATCTGTCAACACCGGCCCTGACGCGGGCCTTGCGCAAGGCCGTCGAAGCGCACCCGCCCTCGGGTGGAAAGCGGGCGATGCCCAAGCTCAGCTATGCCCATTCCGGCGGCACCTTTCCGACCCGTATCATCATCCACGGCAACCGCACCAAGAACGTGGCCGAACAGTATCGGAGATATCTGGTCAATACCTTTCGTCGCCAGTTCAATTTCACCGGCGTGCCGGTACGCTTGCTGTTCAAGGATTCGGAGAATCCCTACGCCGGTCGCAAGAACAAGCTGACGCCGCGACAAGTTCTGAAACGCAAACGGTTAAAGAACATTGGACGACGAAAAAAAAGCCGCAAGTGAGCGCCTTCGCCCCCCCTTCGACTCGCTGAACGAAGAGGTCGAGCAGGTTGCTCCGCAGGACGCGCTCAGACTGAAAGAGCAGGGCGCCACCATCATCGATATCCGCGAAAGCCATGAATTTGCGGCCGGTACAGCGGCTGGAGCCCTGATCATGGATCGCGGCACGCTTGAACTTGAGATTGGCGACAGGATTGCGGATCAGTCGCGAAGACTGATCCTGATGTGCGCCGGTGGCGCCCGATCAAAAAGCTCGGCAGTCAGTCTGTCCCGACTCGGTTACCGCCGGGTGTCGAGTCTGAAGGGCGGCTTTGATGCCTGGCGTGCTGCCGGTCTCCCGGTCGAGCAAGTAGACATGCCGGACAAGGATTTCTACGAGCGCTACGGACGTCACCTGGCGATTGCCGAGGTCGGCCCGGCCGGCCAGCGCCGCCTCGCCGAAAGCCACGTCCTGATTGTGGGTGCCGGCGGGTTGGGGTCACCGGTAGCGCTGTACCTGGCAGCAGCAGGCGTTGGCCGATTGACGATTGTTGATGCCGACCGGATCGAGCGCAGCAATCTCCAGCGCCAGATTCTTCACAGCGACGCCCTCGTCGGCCACCTGAAAACCGAATCAGCGGTCCAACGCCTGTCTGCGCTTAATCCTGCCGTGCAGATCGACCCTGTTTCAGAGCGTCTTGACGAGAGCAATGCTGATCGCCTGGTCGAGCCGGTTGACCTGATCATCGATGGCTCCGATAACTTCCCGACGCGTTACCTGCTGAACGAAGTCTGCATTCGACACGCCAAGCCGCTGGTCTACGGCGCCGTACTGCGATTTTCCGGACAGGTGGCGGTCTTTCATGCCGGTAACGGACAGTCACCTTGTTACCGCTGCCTGTTTCCGGAGCCCCCAAGCGCGGAGGATTCACCCAATTGTGCCGAGGCCGGTGTACTGGGTGTCATGCCTGGCGTGATCGGGTCGCTTCAGGCCACTGAAGCGTTGAAACTGCTGCTCGGTATCGGTCAGCCGCTGCGGTCGCGGCTCCTGATTTATGACGCGCTCAACGCAGCGTTCCGCACTATCCGCCTGGTCCGGGATCCCGCCTGCCGGACCTGTAGTACCCGCACATGATCACAAGGACCAGGACTGCAGGTTGCGGGTGATCTGGTGAATGACGGCGCTATCGTCCGGCGGAACCTCGCCCGGCCAGTGCTCGACCAGTTCGCCCTTGCGATCGAACAGGTACTTGTGAAAATTCCAGCGTGGCAAAATGTCGGTGCCGTACTGCTCCAGCAAGTCGCGATAGAGCGCATGAATGCCCACTCCGATCACGGACTGTTTCGCAGTCACCGGAAAAGTGATCTGGTATTTGGTCTCGAGGAAGTTCGCGATCTCTTCCTCGGCGCCCGGTTCCTGCTCGCCAAAGTCATTGCAGGGAACTGCGATGACCACCAGTCCAGACTGGTTATAATCATTGTAGATCCGCTGCAGCTTGGTGTAGTGCGGCGTAAACCCGCATTCGGATGCCGTGTTGACCAGGAGAATTGGCTGATTTCGAAAGCGCTCGAGACGCAAGGTCTCGCCACGCAGCCCGGTGAAATGGTAATTGAAAATATTCACGATAACCCTCTGGTGGCTGAACTCGAAGCTCAATCCTAACCGCTAACCGGTACAATGTCGCCCTTGTGAAAAAGTCTACCGCGCAAATTCTTGATGGCAAGGCCATCGCCGAACGCCTCATCGGCAACGTGGCTGATGCGGTATCCGCCCATTGCAGCCGGGGCGGTCGCCGGCCGGGTCTCGCGGTCATCCTGGTGGGTGATGATTCTGCCTCGGAGGTTTATGTCGCCAACAAGGTCCGGGCCTGCGAGCGCGCCGGGATTGCCTCGCGCAATGTCCGGTTGCACCATGGGGCTGGTCGAGGCGAGTTGCTGGCGCTGATCGACGAATTGAACGAAGATCCAGCCATCCACGGCATTCTGGTCCAGCTGCCATTGCCTGGCCATCTTGACGAACGCGCCGTGACCCAGCGAATCCACCCTGATAAAGACGTTGACGGATTTCATCCGATCAACATGGGACGGCTGGCGTTGCGCGATCCGGGCTTGAGGCCGTGCACCCCTCGCGGCGTCATGACCCTGCTCGGTTCTCATGGCATCGATGCCAAGGGCATGGATGCGCTCGTGGTCGGAGCTTCGAATATCGTTGGCAGGCCGCTGGCACTGGAATTGCTTCTGGCCGGCGCCACGGTCAACATCGCCCACCGCTTTACACTCGACCTGGCCAAACATGTGAAAGCCGCCAATCTGCTTTGTGTGGCGGTTGGCAAGCCCGACCTGATCGACCCTGAGTGGATCCAGCCCGGGACAGTGGTGGTCGATATCGGAATCAGCCGCGGAGACGACGGCAAGATTCGAGGTGATCTTGATTTTCAACGCGTCCTGCAAAAAGCTGCCTGGATCACCCCGGTGCCGGGCGGCGTTGGCCCGATGACAGTTGCCACGCTGATGCAGAATACGGCAGAAGCCGCTGGTCTTGTCGTCAAGGCGCCATGAGAAATTTGCCATTGGCAAAGCTCACTGTTGTCGGAACCTTTACGGCGACGCTGGTTGTCGGTGGTTGTGCCAGCCTGCTGGACCGGGCTGCGATCAATTTTGCCGATGATCTTGAAAGCGCCATCCGCAGCTACGATGAGCCCTCGACCGTGGAAGCGGGTCTGCCGGCCTACCTGTTGCTAATGGAGGCTCGTCTGCAATCGCGCCCCGAGGACGCCGCTCTGCTTTTGACCACGGCCCGTCTGACCTCGACCTATGCAACGCTTTTCGGCAATACCCAGCACAAGACCGAGCAGCGACTGACTCACCGTGCCCTGGATCATGCCCGCGCTGGCGCTTGTGCCCACTCGTCGCGGCTGTGCGGGATGAACACCTTGCACTTTGAGGATCTGGAAGCCAGAACTACGCACCTGGTCAGTGAAGACCTTGACGCCGTCTACGTCCTCGCCACGACCTGGACCAGCTGGATCGCGGCCCATTCCGATGACTTCACGGCCCTGGCTGATCTGCCGCGCGTCGAGCGATTACTGGAATGGGTGGCAGAACGCGAGCCTTCCCATGATGACGGCGCCGTCTGGCTGTACCTGGCCGTTCTGAACTCGCAGCGACCACCAGCGGCCGGTGGACAGCCGCGAAAAGCCAGGACGTACTTCGACCGCGCCATTGAGTATTCAGGCGGCAGGAATTTACTGGTCAACGTGATGATGGCCGATTCCTACGCGCGCCTGATGTTTGATCGCGCGCTGTATGTCGACCTGCTGGAACAAGTTCTCGCAGCCAATGACGACGCGCCTGAGTATCGCCTGATCAACCAGGTCGCACGCGCGCGCGCCAGGGTCATGCTGGACCAGACCGAATCGATATTCGACTGAGGAAGCCTATGAAATACCTTATTGTCGCCCTGTTTCTGTTGGCCCCGGGCCTGGCAGCTCAGGAGCTGAAGATCGCGACCGTCGCGCCCGATGGATCGAGCTGGATGAACGAGTTGCGCCAGGCGGCGGATCGGATTCATGAGCAAAGCGGCCAGAAGGTGAGGGTCCGTTTTTTCCCAGGCGGGGTCATGGGTGACGCCAACGCCGTTCTCCGACGCATGCGTCTGGGCCAGTTGCACGGGGGCGCGTTCATACTGGGCGATCTTGCTCCTGTGACCGATGCCGTGAACCTTTACTCGCTGCCTTTCATGTTCGAAAACGAAGCGCAGATCCAGGCCTTGCGGCCAACTTTTGATCCACTGATTCTGGATTCACTCAAACAGGGCGGAATCATCGCACCAGGGTTGAGCCTCGGCGGATTTGCC